>JBJEQT010000065.1:0-15926 GCA_051881895.1 Oscillospiraceae bacterium | reverse complement strand
TCAAAAATGTTTTCGTGTCGTCTGAGAGCTGATTTTGGAAAAATCAAGTCTTTCAGAAGATTTTTTCTAAAATTAAAAAATCCGTAACATTTCCGCCTGTCAGGACACCGCAGCGCCGCCTCGATTGATCGTGGAGGATACGGTCACCGAAAATCCAACATCATTTAAAAGGGCCCGATCACCGGCTGAATGCTCCTGCCAGTATCCGTATTGCTGCTGCATGAGAATATTGGAATAGCCGAGCGCGTCGCAGGACAGCTCATGGAACAACCTTTCCAACGCATGTTCCGTTTCCCGGCGCACCAAAAGCCGCTGTTCTTCTTCATATCGGTCATACCGCTCGGAAAAAGGAACTCCCTCCAGAGAAAAAAGCTCCTCACTCACGTTGCTTTTTACCCGGACAGACACTTCGTAAAAAGGCGCTCCGTTCTGGATACGGGCCGTTACCGTCGTGCCGGAATCCACCACATCCAGTGTAACGATTCCCAGATCCTCCAGTTCCAGCGTCAGCTGTATTTTCCCCACCTCTCCCGCGGCCAATAGAATGCCGCGGGTCTCTTCCGGTGAAAAAGTCCCGACCATTTTTCCATCATGCAGGATCGCTGTCCCAACGACCTGGATGGCAGGGTTTTCTTTGTCTCCGGAAAAAGCCACCAAAGGCAAATAAGCGCCTGTATGGGGGTTTTCCAGAGAGCTGACAACGCCCCTCAGCTGCGACCGAACCAGCTTGCCATTGTCCTGATACCCTTCCAGCATCATTTTGGTGCTGAGCACCGGCAGGATGGTTCGGTCCAGCGGTTCGCACAAAACTTCCCCCGCTTCGCCATCGGCAATCAGCACATCCGTGTTGGGGCGGGACTGGGCGTTTGCATTGAAATAATCCACCACCGCATCCACCCCATCCCGGGCGATCGGCTCACCGATGATAATCAGCTTGGTATGCCCCCAGAAAATCTCCTGGCCCTGTTTTAAGCTGGCATTGCGCATGGCCTGCGCAATCGTTTTACCTTTTACGCGGAGCATTTTCCCGCCGGAAGTATCATCACCCTGCGACGCTTCGGGGTCAAATATCTGCATCGTTAAAGCATATTCGCCTTCTTCCCAATCCAGTCCCACAGCCTGAACGATCGCCCGTTCATTTAGCTGAACCGACCGCACGCAGCCCGCCAATGGCAAAAGCAAAAGAAACAATATCCCTATCGCCGTTTTCTTCATTGTCCTCTCCTCCTTTTCCGGCAGGATGCCAAAAGCAGAAGCGGCAGCAAAAACACAGTGAGAAGCACCGGTATCCCGCCGGCAAAAAAGTTCCCTATCCACTCCAAGGCGCCCGGCTTTTCCATCAGGATTCCGGATACGGCCGCTGTCAGCGCCGCGCATGCGGTCACCGCATATTTCGACGCTTTCTGCGGCAGCATCCGCGCCAGGGATTTGCCCGCTACTTCCAAAAATAAAGACAGGCGGACCAGCGCCATAAACACCCAAAGAGCAGTATGGAGGCTGTCCAGCCGCTGAAAAATCGACATCTCCGCAATTTTGGTCACTGCGTAAAATGGAAAGCGCTGGCTTTTTGCATAATCGCCCAGCGCGGCGGCGGTGACCAAAAAGATAGCCGACAGCACCGTCACCGATAAGAGCTGCCATTTCCAAAACACGCTGACTTTGTTCCGGTTTACCGCCGGAATCAAAAACAAAAGCGCCGCCGTTTCCACATTGCCCAGGGTCAGAGAAAGGAACAATGAAACCTGGCTTTGCCATCCGTCGCGGGAGGGTGGCCGCAGAAACTCCCACTGGGCCTGGGGCCACAGGCTGATGCCCACAAACAAAAGCGCTGCAGCCAGGCCTGCCAACACAAAAGAGGCAAACCGGGCCGTCGGCTCATATCCCATGGACGCTGTGTACCCGCCCACTGCCAAAAGCAGCAGGATGAACAGCCAGGGAGAGGTCTGCGGATAAGCGGCATTGGTCAAAAAATACGAAAAGCCGCAGGCAGTCTGAATCAGAACACACATTGAAAACAGGAAAAAAGCGGCAGGAAAAAGCATGCCTGCACCGCCCCAATTTTCCCCTGCAATATCCAGAAGTCCTTTGCCCGGATGGCGGCGCAGCAAAAAATAGGCAGGCAGCAAAAGCGCAGCGCCGGCTACGGCCGAAACCGGCAGCAAAAGCGCAGCGGTCAATGCGCCGGGCTGTTCTTTCTGCGGCACCGCCAGAAAAAACTGCATCACCCGGCTGAGGAACAAAAGCACTGCCAGCTGCCAGGAGCTGATCGCAGATTTTCCTCTCAAATCATCGCCTCCTTTTTGATCACCGGATTTCCGTACCGGGAAGGTTTTGGATTTTAAGCTTTTTTCGTCCTAACTTTTTCCATCCAACCCGTATCAGCACATCGCGCATGGCGAACATCTGAAACGGCGATTCCGGCGACATGCTTGGAATCCCATAAGCATTGACGGAACACAGGTTGACGATCATCAAAGCAAGGCCCAGTGAAATGCCGAAAATCCCCAGCGTTCCGCCGATGATAATAAAGCCGAATCGCATGATCGTCACCTCCTGAAACAAGGACGGCACCACAAAGGAACTCAGCGCCGTCAGCGCCACCACCATAACCATGGGAGAGCTGATCAATCCCGCCGTCACTGCCGCGTCGCCGATGACCAGCGCGCCGATGATCCCGATGGCATGTCCGATCGGCCGGGGCAGCCGCAGCCCGGCCTCCCGCATCAGTTCATAAATAAAATGAATCAGGAGCGCTTCCATCACCAATGGGAACGGCACGTCCTGCTCCGCCGCGGTAATGTTCAGCAAAAGCGCTTCGGGCAGCAGCTCCGGGTGAAAAGTGCCTGCCGCCACATAAAAACCCGGCAGCAGTATGGTGAAAAAGAACGCCAAATATTTAAGCCATCGCTCAAACACCGCATAATAAGGGCGATGGGTGTAATCGTCGATGCTTTGGAAATTCTCGTTAAAAAAATATGGCACGATCAACGCAAAAGGTGTGCCGTCCACTAAAATGCCCACCCTGCCCTCGCTGATTTTGGCGCAAAGAGTATCCGGTCGCTGTGTGGTGCCGACATTGGAAAAAATCGAGGTGATATCCGTATCCAGAAACGGCTGAAGATAGCCGGACTCCAAAATAATGTCCGTCGGGATTTCGCCGATTCGGCGGCGGATATCGCGCAGCAATTCCGGCGCAACCATATCGGTTTGATAGATTAAGCACAGGTCTGTATTGCTTTTGACCCCCGCTTTCATCAGTTCCATTTTCAGTGCGGAGGACTTGATCCGGCGGCGCACCATTGTCATATTGATGCGGATCGGCTCGGTAAAACCTTCCCGGGAGCCGCGCACATTCTCCTCCGAAGACGGTTCGGACACACTGCGGAACGAAAACCCCTGCACGCCTGCCACAATCACTTTTTCGATTCCATCTATCATGATCCCGGCAAAACCGGACATTAAAAATGGGAACAATTCTCCCAGTGTTTCCACTTCGCTTTGGTCCATCCCCAACACCGCCCGATGTAAAATCCACTCCCGAAGCGCCCGGGGTGACGGTTCGTCCAAAACCAGCTCTCCCAGCGGTTCCAGCATGATCTCGGTCAAAGTCTGCAGGCTGAACATCCCCTCGAACATCATCAGCTTGACCGGGATCCCGCAGACCGTGATCTCGCGCACCATAAAATCCGCCGTATCGTGCAGCGTTTTGCGGATGACCGAAAGATTTTCCGCGGCGTTTTTTGTCAGCCGGACCGATTCGGCCTGCGGCGGTTGGGGCGTGACATACAAATCCCGTTCTCTTTCTTTTGTTTTTTTGGCAAACCACTGTGGCATGTCCATCCCTTCTTTCCCAGTGATTGTTGGCGGATCGAAGAAAAAACATTCACAAATTGCCAGGAAAAACAATGCATATCGAAAAGAACTTTGCCGCATACTAAAAAAGCAAAAAGGCAAAGGAGGGCTTTGGAATATGGCAGTTAATTTTCTGCGCACGATGATCCTATACATAGTGATCGTCGTCGCCGTTCGAATCATGGGGAAAAGGCAGATCGGAGAACTTTCGCCCACGGAGCTGGTCATCACCATCCTGATTTCCAACATCGCCACTCTTCCGATCGAAGATACCAATATCCCCCTCACCGCGGGACTGGTTTCCATTTTCACGCTGGTATCCTGTGAAGTGTTGGTTTCTGGCCTGATTTTAAAAAGCCCGCGAATGCGAAAAATTGTTTCCGGCTCTCCCCGGGTCCTGATCAAGGACGGTGTGATCGATCAAAAGCAGCTTTCCGCCCTGCGCCTATCCATTGACGATTTGACCGCTCAGCTTCGCGGACAGGGATGTTTCGATATCAACCAGGTGGCGTTTGCCGTGGTGGAAACCACCGGTAAATTGAACATCTTTCAAAAATTCAAATCCCAGCAGCCGACCAACCAGGACCTGCATGTAAAAGAGCCGAAAAACGCCGACGCTCCGCCGATGGTCGTCGTAGCCGACGGGCAAATCTCCGATGCTGCTTTACAGTTTTGCGGAAAAGATAAGGACTGGCTGGGCAAGCTTCTGCAGGAAAAGCAGTGTCCGTTGGAGGAAATCTTTTTGCTGACCTGCGACCGAAACGGCAATTACAAGCTGCTGAAAAAGGAGGCGTCCCAATGAAGCGAGTTGCTTTGTGTATCGCCGTTTTACTGGTCATTATCCTCCTTTGCACCGTAAGCCTTGTCACCGTGTCCCGCTATCAGCACGATTTCACCCAAAGGATTCAGGATTTGGAACGGGCGGTGTATCAGGAAACATTTGAATCGCTGTCCTCCCAGGCTTCCGGCGTCTGCCGGCAATGGATGGAAGCGGAGCATGTGCTGATTCGGTTTGTGCGCCATACGGAACTGGACGAGGTAACAGGCGCCATGACCCGCCTGGAAATGCTGGCCAAATACGGAGATCTCTCTGAATTTTCCGCCGAACTCAACCGAATCAAAAACCTCTTGCATCACATTTACGATTCTGAAATCCCCTATCTGCGAAACATTTTTTAATCGAAAAGCCCGGTTTCTCCCCGGTAAAAAGGCCGCTATCCGTGGCCTTTTTACCGGGTGGCGCCGATGTTTTATGCTTCATCGTCATTGTGAAATTGCACCGGTTCCACCGATTCCGTCAGCTTCTCGAACCGGTATCCCTGCGCTGTCAGCTGGTCGATCACCGGCCCTACCGCCTCCGCCGTGGAAACCCGCATAGGATCATCGTGGCAGAGGATTACAACCTTATCTTTCCCCTGTGCGCCGTTGACAATATTGCGAATCAGCGTATTTGTATCTGTCATGTAGGATTTATCGTCGCCGGACACCAAATTCCAGTCATAGTAGAGATAGCCCCGGCGCCTCATTTCAATCCGGATGGCTTTTTGAACAGCAGGGTCTGCAAAACTGTTTTTGACGCTTCCGCCTGGGAAACGAAAAATTTTCGGCTCCACACCGGTAACCTGCATGATTCTTTCGCGGATTTTGTAAAAATCGGCCAGGTAATTTTCTACACTGCTGTAAATCTGCTGATATACATGAGAATAGGTGTGCATCCCTATGCTGTGCCCCTCATCGACGATCCGTTTTAGGATTGCATCGGAGTCGACACCGGATACCTCCTGGCCGGTTACAAAAAAAGTGGCTTTGACCCCCTTTTCTTTCAGGGTATCTAAAATGGCAATGGTATTTTGGGATGGTCCATCGTCAAAGGTGTAGTAAACCACTTTTCCTTCCTCTTGCGCAAACTCGTTTCCGGTATTGACGTACATATCGGGATACAGATCCTCATAGGCCGGCCCTGACACTGCTTTGGTCTTTTGAACCGCCGTCAGTATCCCTCCCAGGCAAAGCAGCGCTGCCGCCGCGGCCAACACTTTTTTCTTGCTGCACTTGATTAAACAAAACATCTTTCCCACCCGCCTTCCTGTTTTAGTATATTGCCCGGCTTTGTCCGCTTATGTCCTAAAAGAAAAGGCAGGCAAAGCAATTTACCTGCCTTTTTTATCCCTGCAGCCAAATTCCATAACGGCTACGGAATATCACACAAAAAATTTTCCCCTTTTCCAGAAGATTGCATAAACTTCTGCTTCTCCTCTTGTACGGTTTGGGGCGAAATGCTATTCTGTTTATAAATATTGTTTTGCTGTTATCGCAACAAGGCAGACGCCATTTCCAACAAAACGGAGGATTATCATGAAGTATATCAATCAGCTGCTTTACGAAGATGTTCCATATCCGACCGATGTAAAAAATCCGGACAGCCCCATGCAAAAAGGAAGCATTAAACGAGCCGGATGCGGCCTGTGCTGCCTGTGTATGGTAGTCGACCGGCTCACCACCCAGTCCCTGCCGTTGGAGGAATGCCGTGACCTGGCCATCGAGCACAAAGCCAACCTCGACCCTGGGACGGATTTAAAGGTCTTAAGCCCCGTGATCGCCGAAAAATTCGGTCTGAAATATTGTTCCACCAGCGACACGCAGCAGATGATTCGCTGTCTGCAAAACGGCGGCTGTGCCATCGCCAATGTGGGCGGTGACCGGGACGACGGAGAATATATCGGCGTTTTCTCCCACGGCGGCCATTATATCACGGTCATCAGCGCGGACGAAAAAGAGCTGTGCATCCTGGACCCGTCGCTGAAAGAAGGCAAGTTCGATGAGGAAGGCCGCAAAGGCAAGGTCCGGGTCGAAGGGAATTTCGCTTACTGTGATCCGCAGGTCCTGGCAAGAGACACCGATAATCGCGATCCCAGCTACTATCTTTTTACCCGTTAAAATCGCACAAAAAAGGGGCGGCTTTTGGCCGCCCCTTTTCTTTTGGGCAAAACGAATGCTTTTTCCGCATAAAATCAATCCTGATTCTCCGGACATTTACAGCACGGAATACAGTTCTTTTAAATATTTGGTAAGCTTTACATTTTCGCCATAATCCACCGCACAGTCGACAATGCTGGGAACCTTCTGCGCAAACGCGTCTTCCAGCGTGGGAATCAAGTCCTCCGCCCGCTCGATGCGGTATCCTTTTGCACCGAAGCTTTCGGCGAATTGGACAAAATCCGGATTGGTAAAGTCTACATAGCAGCTTCTGCCGTATTGGTCCATCTGTTTCCATTTGATCAGCCCATAGCTGTTGTCGCGGAAAATCAAGGTGACAAAGGGATTTCCCAGCCGCATGGCAGTCTCCATCTCCTGGCAGTTCATCAAAAATCCGCCGTCGCCGGTAATTGCCAGAACCCGCTTACCTGGGTTAATCAATTTGGCCGCAATCGCGCCGGGCAGCGCAAATCCCATGCTGGCAAACCCGTTAGAAATCAGACAGGTGTTGGGCTGGTAACAATGGTATTGGCGGGCAATCCACATTTTGTGCGCGCCGACATCCGACAGCAGGATATCGTCCGGCGCAAGGACCTTCCGCACATCGCTTAAAACTTTCTGCGGCCGCATGGGGAAACTCATATCTTCTTCATAAGCGGCATATTCCTTTTCCATTTTCTGCTTGATCTCCCGTGCATAGGACGACTCGAAAGGCCGTTCCATTTGGCTTAAAATGCTGCGCAGAGAAACGGAAATATCGCCTACCACCTCTACCGAAGGCTGGTACAGCTTATTGATATGGGCAGGGCGTGCGTCGATGTGGATAATATTTTTGTGCTGATCGCTATTCCATTTTGAGGGTGCATATTCAACAATATCATAACCGACCGACAGAATCAGGTCTGCGTTTTCCAGCACTTTATTGGCGTAATCTTTCTGTGGGATACCGATGGTCCACAAGCAATACGGGTTGTCGAACGGGACGATCCCTTTCGCCATCATCGTATGAATAACCGGGATATGCAGCTTGTTGACAAATTCAATCATCGCCTTGCTGGCCTGGTTGCGAATGGCGCTGCTTCCCGCCAAAATAACCGGGTTTTTTGCCATCATAAGGCGGACTACCGCATCCTTGACGCTTTGGGAATCCGGGATTTCAATCGCCGCCATTTGTTTTTCCAGCGGCTCCTCCCCCGGGCTGACCGGCATCTTGGCAACGTTGACCGGCAAATCGATATGACAGGCTCCCGGCTTTTCACTTTCCGCATATTTAAAGGCGATCCGAACAATTTCGCTGACGGTATCCGGCAGGACGATTTGCTTGGTCCGTTTGGTAATCGGTTCAAACATTTTACAAAGGTCCAAAAACTGGTGAGAAGTCAGGTGCATCCGCTCCGTTCCAACCTGTCCGGTAATGGCGACCAGCGGGGCCCCGTCGCTGTAAGCGTCGGCCACGCCGGTGACCAGATTGGTAGCCCCGGGGCCCAGCGTTGACATGCAGACACCGGCTTTGTGGGTCAAGCGACCGTACACATCGGCCATAAAAGCCGCCCCCTGCTCATGACGGGTGGTGATAAACCGGATGCTGGAATGAGAAAGCGCTTCCATGATTTCCAGATTTTCTTCTCCCGGAATGCCGAAAATATATTCGACTCCCTCTTTCTCTAAACATTTCACCAGCATCTGTGCCGTGTTATATTGCTGCGTCTGTTCTTTTGCCTGCATGGCAAGGTCCTCCTTTAAGCCGAAATTGCGGATGCAACCTCAAGCAATATTGTATACAAATATTCTTTTCGCATTATAGCACACTTGCATACAATTGAAAAGCCTTTTTATCTAAAATTTTGTATCCATAAAAAAATCACAGACCCAGTAAAAGGTCTGTGATTTTATTGCCTTTCGGAAAAACGCATGCCGGCATTGAAAAAAGAAAACTCCGTGCCGCGTTATCAGCAGCTGGCACAATCAAAATCGTCTTTTGCAAAAACAATAAGGCTTATCAGGCCGGATTGGCACGATTGGGCCGGATGATCTCCCCTACAGTATAAACCGTTACAAAAGCATTGGGGTCTTCGCGGTGCAGCCAGTTTAACAATTTGGAGTATTCGTTACGGTTGACAATCGTAATAATTTCTGTTCGCTTCTGCCGGTTATAGGCGCCGGTGGCCTCATACAAAGTGGCGCCGCTGTGCATTTCTTCGGTCAGAAACTGAAGCAGCTCCTCCTGCTTTTCGGAAATAATGCAAACTCTTTTGCGGGTGTTAAAGCCAAGAATAAAATGATCCAGCACAACGCCGTTGAGATAGGTACCCAACACGCTGAGAAAAACAATTTTGGGCTCATATGCAAAAACAGAGGTCAACGCGGTGCACATTCCCGCAATCGTCATGGCCTTTCCAAGCTCGATATGCAGATATTTGTTCAATATCTTTGCAACGATGTCCAGTCCGCCGGAGGACGCATTGAGATTGAACAGAATCGCCAGACCGATGCTGACCACAAAAATGTAGCCGATCATATCCAAAAAAGAATCACCGGTCAAAGATTGCTGGTTGGGAAAAATCTCTTCCAGCGCGCCGAGAAAAACCGGCATCAGAATCGACGTATAAATTGTCTTCCCGCCGAATTCCCGGCCGATTGTGAAGAAGCCTAAAATCAATAACAGCGTGTTGAGCACAAAGGTCATAACGGAAATTCGAAACGGCAGAAAATTAGAAATCAAGACGACCAAACCGGAGATACTTCCCACCGTGACCTGGCTTGGAATCAGGAAAAAATAAACCGCCGCCGAAACGATCAGCGTACCCAGTGTAATGGCGGCATATTCTTTTAGCAAAGCCCCTTTTTTCATTTTGAAAACCCTCTTCCCCAACAACTGTTCTGGTAATGGAGCCAAAAACCGGCCCGCATAAAGCAGCGCAAAGTTGCTCGCGAAACCGGTTTTCTGTTTGTTGAGTATTATACCGTGTCCTTTTGTCTTTTGTCAATCGGCGCACTGATGTTTTCACAGTTTGCATCATAACATGGCAGAATATTCCATCTATTTTAGTGAAAAGGTAAAATCTGCCAGTCAGTCGATTCTGCCGTATTTCCGGAACCGCTCATACCGGGCGGCTAACAGTTGACTCAAATCGATCTGTGCCTTTTCCTCCAGGGTTTTCCAAAGCAGTTCCTCCAGACAGGTGAAAACCTCCGGGAAACTCAACCCCTCTTCCGGGATGATCCGTTCGATCACCCCCATCTGCTTCATATCTTCGGCCGTCAGCTTAAGACATTGGGCCGCTTCTTTGTTTTTCTTCGCGTCCTTCCAAAGAATACTGGCGCATCCTTCCGGCGAGATGACCGAGTAAAAAGCATTTTCCAGCATCCAAACCTCATCGCCCACCGCCAACGCCAGTGCGCCGCCGCTGCCGCCCTCTCCGATAAGCACAGAAATGATCGGAACCTTCAGGCCCATCATTTCCATCAGGTTTTCCGCAATGGCCTGGCCTTGCCCGCGCTCCTCCGCGCCAATGCCGCAAAACGCGCCGGAGGTATCCACAAAGCAAATCACCGGCCGGTGAAATTTTTCCGCCTGTTTCATCAGACGAAGCGCTTTCCGATACCCCTCCGGATTGGGCGAACCAAAATTCCGAAACACCTTTTCCTTTGTATTTCCGCCTTTTTCCATGGCAATCACCGTTACGGGCCGGTTTCGCAGGCGGGCAATACCGCCGACAATGGCCGAGTCCTCCGCAAAGCGCCGGTCGCCGTGCAGTTCAATGAAATCGGTGAAAATCCCTTTGATAAATCCGATTCCGGACGGACGGCCTTTTGCCCTGGCTGTCTGAACTTTTTCATATGCCGTTTTCATCCGCTCATCCCCTTTCGTGCAGCATCAGCAGCCGGGTCAGCAGCTTTTTCTGGCTGGCCCGCGGGGTGATCCGATCCACAAATCCCCTCTGCACCAGAAATTCTGACCGCTGAAATCCTTCGGGCAGCTTTTTGCGGATGGTCTGCTCGATGACCCGGGGACCCGCAAACCCGATGAGCGCGCCGGGCTCCGCCAGGATGATATCTCCCTCCATGGCAAAGCTGGCAGTGACGCCGCCGGTCGTGGGGTCGGTCAAAACGGTGATGTATAAGTTCCCCGCGTCGCTGTGCCGTTTTACCGCGCCGGAGGTTTTTGCCATCTGCATCAAAGACAAAATTCCTTCCTGCATCCGTGCGCCGCCGGAAACGGTGTAGCCTACCACCGGCAGAGAATGGTCGGTGGCATACTCGAACAGCCGGGTGATTTTTTCGCCCACAACAGTCCCCATGCTTCCCATCATGAAAGAAGGCTCCATTACGAACAACGCGCAGGATCTCCCTCCGATCGATGCGGTCCCGCAGATAACAGCCTCTTTTTCTCCGGAAGCCAGGCGCGCGTGCTTGAGTTTTTTGTCATATCCGGGAAAACCGATCACATCTTTGGCAAGCAGATTCGCGTCCATTTCGCAAAAGCTGCCGGTATCGGCGATAAAATCAATTCTCTGCCGGGCATTCATTCGAAAATGGTAACCGCAGCTGCAGACCAGATGATTCTCCCACAGTTCGCTGGTCGGAACAGATTTTTTGCAGGACGGGCAGATTTCGCCCGGCTCCGCGTGGATTTCCGCCGCGGCGCTGACCGGCGTTCGGCCGCCTTTCTCCAGTTCGTTTTTTGGTTTTTTAAAAAATCCCTGAAGCTGCATAAAGCCTATTCACCTCTCTTTACCATAAAATCCGTATGGTAGTCCCCGGCCAGAAAAGCCGGGTCACTGATAATTTCCAGCTGCTCATCCAGATTGTTGGGTACACCCTCCACTACCAATTCACATAAAGCGGATTTCATTTTCCGAATCGCCTCTTCGCGGGTTTTGGCGTAGACGATCAGCTTTCCCATCATGGAGTCATAATACGGCAGCATCTCATAGCCTTGATACAAAAAGGTATCGAAGCGTACCCAGGGGCCGCCGGGCACATGCAAAAACGACACTTTGCCGCTTCCTGTAGCATTGATGCGGCACTCAATGGCCGCTCCGGTAATCCGGATATCCTCCTGGCCAAAGTTCAAAAGCACCCCGCAGGCGATGCGGATCTGCCATTTGACAATATCCACGCCCGACACATACTCGCTGACCGGATGCTCCACCTGCAGGCGGGTATTCATCTCCATAAAGTAAAAGCGATTCTCGTCATCCAACAGAAATTCCACCGTTCCCGCATTGGTGTATCCTGCGGCCTTGGCGGCTTTTGCCGCTGCTTCGCACATCTTTTCCCGCAATTGGGGGGAAATCGCCGGAGAGGGCGCCTCCTCCAAAAGCTTTTGATTGCGCTTTTGAATCGAACACTCCCGCTCTCCCAGACAAACGACATTACCGCCCTCATCGGCCAGCAGCTGAACTTCAATATGCTTGGCCGGGAACAGATATTTTTCCATATACACGCCCCCGTCGCCAAAGGCGTTTTTCGCCTCTTCCGAAGCGGTCAAGAAAGCTTTTTCCAGCTCATCCGGCCCCTTTACCAGCCGGATGCCTTTTCCGCCGCCTCCCGCCCGGGCTTTGATCAAAACCGGATATCCGATCTGCCCGGCGGCCTTGGCCGCCTGTTCGGGCGAGGAAAGGATATCGGTACCGGGAACGGTGGGAACGCCGGCTTCTTTCATTAGGCGCCGTGCCGCGTCCTTATCGCCCATCCGGGAAATCACATCCGCACCGGGCCCGATAAAGACCAGTCCGTTTTCTTCGCACAGACGGGCAAAATCGGCATTCTCCGCCAAAAAGCCATATCCGGGATGGATGGCCTGCGCGCCGGTCAGAAGCGCCGCCGTGATGATATCTTTCTGGCGCAGATAGCTTTCGCCCGGCAAGGCTTTTCCAACGCATACGCTCTCATCGGCCAGCGATACATGCAGCGATTCCTTGTCCGCCTGGGAATGCACCGCCACTGTAGCGATACCCATTTCCTTGCAGGCGCGGATGATGCGAACCGCGATTTCCCCGCGGTTTGCTATCAAAATTTTCGAAAACAATGGCTCACTTCCTCACAACAGCAAAGGAAAAATCTCCGCTGACGGACAATTTTCCGTTCACATAACCTTTCCCGCTGGCAAAATAAAACGGGCCTTTCGATTTGGTGATCACACATTCGGTTTCCAACGTATCTCCCGGGCGAACCGGGTTTTTGAATTTGACGTGATCCAGGCTGGTAAAATACGGTGTCGAGCCCTCCGGCAACGATTCCGCCAGTAAAACACAGGTAGCCTGCGCCATCATTTCGCATAAAATCACGCCCGGTACGACGGGATTTCCGGGGAAATGGCCCTGCAGGAACCACTCGTCCCCACGAACGGTATATCTGCCGTGGGCCACTCCGTCAATAACCTGTGCCTGCTCCACCAAAAGCATGTTGTCCCGATGGGGCAGGATTTTCATAATTTCTTCTTTGTTCATGATTCTTCCCCCACTAAAAACAGCCGCTGTCCCACTTCCACCAGCTGACCGTTTCCGGCATAGATCTGCAGGATTTGCCCGTCACAGTCCGCAGTAATCTCATTCATGGTCTTCATCGCCTCAACGATACACAGCACATCGCCTTTTTTCACATGGCTTCCGACCTGGACAAAAGGGGCTGCTCCGGGCATCGGCGCGGCGTAATACATGCCGACCATCGGACTTTCAATGATCGTTCCTTCCTGCGGTTTCTCTTTGTAAGGCGCCTCGGCTGTCGGTACCGCAGCAGAGGTCTGTGCGGCAATCCCGGACGGGACAGGCGCAGCAGCCGGCTTTCGTTCCAGGCGAATGGTTTTGCCGTCTTCCACGATCTCCACCTGCGTCAGCTCGTTTGCTTTCATCATCTCCGCCAAAGCGCGGATTTCTTTCATATCCATCTCATTCTTCCTCCATCCGCTTGAGCGCGATGCAGGCATTGTGCCCGCCAAATCCCAAAGAGGTGGACAGCGCCATCTGTGCCTGCACCTTTCTGGCCTGATTCGGAACATAGTCCAAATCGCATTCCGGGTCGGGCTCACGCAGATTGATGGTCGGCGGGATCACGCCCTCATGCAGCGCCAGCACCGAAACGATCGCTTCCACAGCGCCGGCAGCTCCCAGCATATGGCCGGTCATGGACTTGGTGGAGCTGACCAGAACATCCGCCGCTTTTTCGCCCAGCGCGGCCTTGATTGCCTGCGTTTCGGTTTTGTCATTGAGCGGTGTTCCGGTACCGTGGGCATTGATATAAATTTTCCCCGCCGCCCCGCCGGATTCTTCCAGCGCCAGCGTAATGGCCCTGGCGGCTCCCTCGCCGCCGGGCGCCAGCGCTGTCATATGATACGCGTCGCAGGTACAGCCATAGCCGGTCATCTCCGCGTAAATGCGCGCGCCGCGTTTTTTGGCGTGTTCATATTCTTCCAAAAGCAGAGCGCCAGCTCCCTCGCCCATGACAAACCCGCTGCGGCGCTTGTCAAAAGGCAAAGATGCTTCGTCCGGATTTTCCGATAAGGAAAGGGCCATACAATTGGTAAAGCCCGCCACCCCAATGGGGGTAATAGCCGCTTCCGCACCGCCGGCCAAAATCACATCCGCCCGGCCCGCCTTTATAGCATGGAACGCTTCCCCCACCTCATTGGTGCTGGTCGCGCAGGCGGTCGTCACCGGCAGGCAGGGGCCTTTCGCCTGAAAGCGGATGGCAATATTGCCTGCCGCCATGTTGGCGATCATCATGGGAATAAAGAAAGGGGAAACCCGTTTTGGCCCTTTTTCCAGCAATTTCTGCATTTCTGCCGACATAGTGATCAGCCCGCCGATGCCGGAGCCGAAATATACCCCAAACCGTTCCGGCTCCACTTTGCCGGAAATACCACTGTCCTCTACCGCCTGACAGGCGGCAGCCATCGCGTAATGGCAGAATAAATCGCTTTTGCGCGCCTCGCCTTTTTCCATATATCGAAGCGGATCGAAGTTTTGGACCTGCGCCGCTACTTTCGCTTTGTACTCGCTGACATCAAACCGGTCCAAAGGGACGATTCCGTTTTTGCCGGCCAGCAGATTTTCCCAAAAAGCAGGCACGTCATTTCCTATGGGAGTCACCGCACCTACGCCGGTCACTACTACGCGTCTCATGTGATTTCCTCCTCTCTACATGGCCAGACCGCCGTCGACCCGAATTACCTCTCCGGTAATATAGTCAGAGCCGCTGCCGGCTAAAAATACCGCCAGATTGGCCACGTCTTCCGGCTGTCCCATCCGCTTTAGGGGAATCATCCCCGCCAGCTGATGATTGTCCTTGTCAATCCCGGCCGTCATATCGGTATCGATAAAACCGGGTGCGATGGCGTTGCAGTAAATGCCGCGTCCGGCAAGTTCCCTCGCGACCGACTTGGTCAGACCGATCAGCCCCGCTTTGGAAGCGGAATAATTCGCCTGTCCGCCATTGCCCATCAGGCCGGATACCGATGAAATATTGATGATTTTACCCGCTCTTTTTTTGACAAAAATCGGATAACAGTGCTTGATGAAGTGGAAAGCGCCCTTTAGATTGGTGTTGAGCACCGCGTCAAAATCCGCTTCTTTCATGGTATAAACCAATCCATCCCGGGTAATGCCCGCATTATTGACCAGAATATCCACGCCGCCCAAATCTTTCTGCACAGCCTGGACCGTTTCTTTGACCCGGTCAAAATCCGTCACGTCACATTGATAAGCCCGGGCCTGTACGCCGTATTTTGCCGCCTGCACGCAGACTTCATCCGCCGCCTGTCGGCTGCCCGCGTAAATTACCGCCACATTGGCCCCTTCTTTTGCAAAAGCCAAAGCGATTGCGCGGCCGATTCCCCGGCTGGCGCCGGTGACCAGCGCTGTTTTTCCCTGCAGTGTCATGATCCCAGCACCGCCTTTCTTGTTATTTCCAATGTTTCTACATCTTCCACATGAAAAGCGCGGGCATCCGGCAGCGTTTTGGATACCAGGCCCGTCAGAGTTTTTCCCGGGCCCACTTCAATAAAGGTGTCAAATCCGTCCTCTGCCATGCGGCGCAGGGTCTGCTCCCAGCGGACAGGGTTTTTCATCTGCTGTGCTAAAAGCTCCTTTGGCTCG
>JBJEQT010000064.1:0-15946 GCA_051881895.1 Oscillospiraceae bacterium | reverse complement strand
ATATGGACAGGCAGGCCCGGGGCCTTAAGGGATAATCCGATTTCGCGGGAAATGAAGGAAAAACGAACGAAAAACGGCTCTTTTCCTTGTGAAACTGTAAACAATCCGCAAAATTCCCGGTTTTGTTATTTACACAAGGCCGGGAAAGTGATAAAATCGATTAGGTGAAGTCTTTTCTGCGTTTGATCTGGTTTGCAAGCAGATCAAACCCAAAGACGGCTCCTGCTAAGATGCAGAAATTCAAGGGAGGAATAACACTATGGCAAGAAAAATGAAGACCATGGATGGTAACAACGCTGCGGCGCATGTATCATATGCGTTTACCGATGTCGCTGCGATTTACCCCATCACGCCTTCTTCCGTCATGGCGGAAGTGACGGACAAATGGTCTGCCGATGGCAAGAAAAACCTGTTTGGCCAGCAGGTAAAGGTTGTTGAGATGCAGTCCGAGGCCGGCGCTGCGGGTACGGTGCACGGCTCTTTGCAGGGCGGCGCTCTGACCACTACCTTTACCGCTTCTCAGGGCCTTTTGCTGATGATCCCCAACATGTATAAAATCGCCGGTGAGCTGCTGCCCTGCGTGATCAACGTATCCGCTCGCTGCGTAGCTTCCCACGCGCTGAACATTTACGGCGATCATTCCGACGTATACGCCTGCCGTCAGACCGGTTTCGCGATGCTCTGCTCGCAGAACCCGCAGGAGGTTATGGACCTGGGCGCTGTAGCGCATTTATCCGCGATCAAAGGCCGCGTACCTTTCCTGCATTTCTTCGACGGTTTCCGTACCTCTCATGAGATCCAGAAGATCGAGATCTGGGATGACGAAGACCTGCGCGACATGCTGGACATGGATGCGGTAAAAGAATTCAAAAACCGCGCGCTGAACCCGAACCATCCGGTCCTCCGCGGTACCGCCCAGAACCCCGACATCTTCTTCCAGGCTCGTGAGGCCTGCAACCCCTACTACGATGCGCTGCCCGCTATCGTTGAGGAGTACATGGGCAAAGTAAATGCCAAAATCGGCACCAACTACCAGCTGTTCAACTACTATGGCGCAGAGGATGCGGAGCATGTCATCATTGCCATGGGCTCTGTCTGCGACACCATTGAAGAGACCATCGATTACATCAACGCACACGGCGGTAAAGTCGGCTTGATCAAAGTCCGCCTGTATCGTCCGTTCTCCAAAGAGCACCTGATCAAAGCGATCCCGGCTTCTGCCAAGACCCTGACCGTTCTGGACAGAACCAAAGAGCCCGGCTCCATCGGCGAGCCTCTGTTCCTGGATGTTGTCATGGCGCTGAAAGGCACTCCTTACGGCGCGCTGCCGATCTACTCCGGCCGTTACGGTCTGGGCTCCAAGGACACTGTTCCTGCTGACATCTTCGCGGTTTACAAAAATGCGCAGACCGGCGCGAAAGAGCGCTTCACTATTGCAATCCATGACGATGTTACCGGCCTGTCTCTGGAGAGAGAAGAAGCTCCCGATACCCAGGCGAAAGGCACTACCGCCTGCAAATTCTGGGGTCTGGGCTCCGACGGCACCGTTGGCGCAAACAAAAACTCCATCAAGATTATCGGTGACCATACCGACAAATATGTACAGGCTTACTTCGACTACGACTCCAAGAAGTCCGGCGGTCTGACCTGTTCGCATCTGCGTTTCGGCGATCATCCGATCAAATCCACCTACCTGATCAACAAAGCAAACTTTGTTGCCTGCCATAACCCGGCTTACATCGGTAAGTACGACATGGTTGAGGACCTGGTAGACGGCGGTACGTTCCTGCTCAACTGCGGCTGGGATATGGCCGAGATCGAGAACAGACTGCCTGACAAAGACAAAAAATACATTGCGGATCACAACATCCAGTTCTACACCATCGACGGTATCAAGATTGGCCGTGAGATCGGTTTGGGCGGCAGAATCAACACCGTTCTGCAGTCCGCGTTCTTCAAACTGGCCAATATCATCCCCGCCGATCAGGCTGCGGATTACATGAAAGCCGCTGCGAAAGCTTCCTACGGCAAGAAGGGTGACAAAGTTGTTCAGATGAACTACGACGCGATCGACCGCGGCGCCAATGGCCTGGTCAAGATCGACGTTCCCGCTTCCTGGAAGAATGCTACCGGCGAGCACAAACTGCCGGTTGCCGAGGGCGGACGCAAAGAGGTTGTGGATTTTGTAAATAAGATCCTCATCCCGTCCACCCATCAGCATGGTAACGAACTGCCCGTATCCGCCTTCAAAGGCGCTGAGGACGGCACCTTCCCGCAGGGTTCCGCTGCTTACGAAAAACGCGGCGTTGCGGTTGACGTACCGGTTTGGAATCCTGAAAATTGTATCCAGTGTAACTTCTGCTCTTATGTTTGCCCGCACGCCGTTATCCGTCCGGTTGTCATGACCGAGGAAGAGGCTGCCAAAGCGCCGGCCGGCACCAAGGTCACCGATATGACCGGTATGCCCGGCATGAAGTTTGCCATGACCGTTTCCGTGCTCGACTGTACCGGCTGCGGCTCCTGCGCGAATGTATGCCCCGGCAAGAAAGGCAACAAGGCCCTCACCATGGAGAGCCTGGATTCTCAGAGAGAGCAGCAGAATGTTTTCGCTTACGGCCAGGAGCTCGACACCAAGCCGGAAGTTGCGGAAAAATTCAAAGAGAACACCGTCAAAGGCAGCCAGTTCAAACAGCCGCTGCTTGAATTCTCCGGCGCCTGCGCGGGCTGCGGCGAGACTCCTTATGCGAAGCTCGTTACCCAGCTGTTTGGCGACAGAATGTACATCGCCAACGCGACCGGATGCTCCTCCATTTGGGGCGGTTCCGCACCGTCTACTCCTTACACTGTCAACAAAGAGGGCAAGGGTCCCGCTTGGGCGAACTCCCTGTTTGAGGACAACGCAGAGTACGGTTACGGTATGTATCTGGCACAGGATCATATGCGCAAAGCTGCTATCGCTAAAGTAGAGGAACTGGCGAAGATCACCAAGTCCGACGAGAAGAGAGCCGCTTGCGAGAAATATCTGGCGACTGTGAACGACGGCGCCGCCAACAAAGCTGCGACCGAAGAGCTCATCAAGTTGCTGGAATCCACTCCGGATTGTCCTTACTGCCAGGCGATCCTCCAGTACAAAGATTTCCTCAATAAGAAATCTGTCTGGATCTTCGGCGGCGACGGTTGGGCTTATGACATCGGCTTCGGCGGTCTGGATCACGTTATCGCTTCCGGCGAGGACGTCAACATCCTGGTCTTCGATACCGAGGTTTACTCCAACACCGGCGGTCAGTCTTCTAAATCCACTCCTACCGGTGCGGTTGCGCAGTTCGCGGCTGCTGGTAAAGAAGTGAAGAAGAAAGACCTGGCGGCAATCGCTATGAGCTACGGTTATGTATATGTAGCGCAGGTTGCCATGGGCGCTGACTACAACCAGTGCATCAAAGCCTTTACCGAGGCGGAGAGCTACCATGGCCCGTCCATCGTCATCGCTTACGCGCCTTGTATCAACCACGGTATCCGCGCCGGCATGAGCCAGGCTCAGACCGAGATCAAGAACGCGGTTGCGGCTGGCTACTGGAACAACCTGCGGTTCGACCCGAGACTGGCTGCGGAAGGCAAGAATCCCTTCCAGTTGGATTCCAAGGCTCCTACCGCGGATTACAAACAGTTCATCAGCGGCGAAGTTCGTTACAGCAGCCTGACCCGTGCTTTCCCGGATCGTGCGGACGTTCTGTTCGACAAAGCGGCCGAGAATGCCAAGGCGAAGTATGAGCATCTGCTGAGAATGGCGAAGCTCTACGATGTAGAATAATTTGTCCGGGGCGTGGCCCTGTGCAAATGAAAGCTCCCGCAGCTTTTGCTGCGGGAGCTTTTTTGTTTGCTTTTCATAACCCAAGAATTTCAGCTCTTACCCCGAGGCGCCGCCGAACGCAGAGGCGATGATCGAACACAGAGGTTAGAAAGGGAAAAGCGTTTTTTGCAAATAAAAAAACACCCCCCGGCCATACCGGAGGGCGTTTAAATTTTTTCTTATCCAAGCATCTTTTTGGCGGAGTAGCGGTTTACAGCAGCATCGTTAAAAGAAACTTCTGTCGCCTCCGACCACTGGCTGACCAGCTCCAAAAATTCGTCGTTTTTCATAGAAGAGAGGATCGATTCCCGATTCTCCTCAAAGTTTTCCGCATCTGCCATGGGGTCAAGCTTTTTCACCAGGATCAACGCGTCATCAGTGGTAACGACTTTCACGTCATTGGCTTTCATTTCTTTCACCGCCGTGATCATCGCCTCGGGATAATACGATTCGGTCGAAGCGGAAATCGTATAATCAAAATAATCGTCCGCACGATTGGGCAGATCCGCTTCCGCCGTACCGCTTTCTTTCAAAAGCGTCTTTTCGGTTTCTTTCAGCAAGGAGACAAAATCTTCCCCGCTGCGGGCGCGGTCGATGGTGTCGCTGACCAGGTCTTTGCGTTTCTGTAAATCGTCGCCTTCCAGGTCCTTTACGGACACGGAAAGATACTGCACATGCTGGTAATTTTCCGCATAGTGGGCTTTCAAATCAGCATCGCTGACTTCTTTTTCCCCGCCTTTCCCGTAAATCGAGTCAAAGATGATGCGGGACCGGTAGCGGGATTCCACCTGCAGCTGGATAGACTCTTTGGAAACGCCGGTCTCTTCATAAGAAGCTTTGTTTTCCGACCAGTAATTCTCCACTTCCTGATTGATGAGAGCCTCGTCCGCTTCGTCGAAAGAAAATCCCAGTTCGTTGAATTTTTGCAGAACCGCGAAATAATCCCGGACGCTGTCTTTGGTTTCATCCGTGATCCAATCGTTCAGGGATTTTCCGTCCAGCGTATTTTTCCAGAGATTTTTCACGTTAATGGATTCCGCGTCTTCCGTATACATCTGCTGTAAAACGGAAACAGCAGACGTATAGCTGTTGGAAAGGTTCAAAATATACACGCCGGCCGGAAGAGTCACATCTTCGGATTTGGCAATCCAGGTTGTGCCTTTGTTCAAGGTGCAGCCGCCAAGCGTAAGTACCATCGCAAAAGCCATGACAAGCGCAAGGGCCGATTTTAATCGCTTCATATACATTACTCCTAAACCATGTTTTGAACAGCCAGCCTTTTAAAAGGACAAGGCTATAACTTTTTTTATTATACACAATAGCATATAAAAAGTCCAGAAACATCTTATGAATTTTAGCCGTAAAAAAAGAGACCGGATCGGCCAAAAAAAGTTGAGAAGCAGGCGGCGGAATGATAAGATAAAAGGAAAGGAGGGAATTGCTATGAGCCAAAACGGAAAATTGATCACCGTGGCAGTCCTGCTGTCGGTGTTGGCGATTTTATTTGGGGTTCTGTTCGGGCAGGAAAAAGTCCCCGCGATCCAGGAGAATATGGATGTTTGGGTCAGCCGCCAGGACCAGAATATCCTGCACCGATTGTCAGACAGCGAAAAAAATCTGTTGGCCGATATTCTCTCCCATCAAGAAAAGACGGAGGCCGCCGAGCGGTATGGGGATTTTGTGCTGGCATTTACCGCCTATAGAAACGGCGAAGAAATGCTCCAGCCGTCTTTGTACCGTCTGACCGACGGCACCAACGAATTTGTTATGAAATATCCCGATGGCAGCTGTTATTCGCTGGATACCCGCTCGGTGCTTCAGCTTTTGACCAGTCATACGCTGGACAACCTGTTTGATTATATTGAGGACGCGCCCACCATGACCGTGACAGAGGGAGAGCGGGAGCTGACGGTCCACTGCGTGGAAAACGGGTGGCAGTACAAAAAAATTGACAACAGCATTTTTATGGACGGCGTTCTGGTCCGGGATGCCCAGACCCTACTGGCTTTGGAGGATTACCGGAATCTGTCCCTTGCCTTTTCCACCGAGCCGCAGTCGGTACAGGTAACCATTCTGCTCTCCGGCCCCACAGAAACCGTTTTTGAGGGGACCCCGGACAGGCTTGACCAATTCAGCCCCCCAATCAGCGGCCGCTATAAAATGCGGGTCACCGCCCAATGGGAGGAAACGGCGTCCCGGCGCTATTCGGGCCAGTGCGTATACGAATTGGACTTACAGGTAAAAAAAGAGGCGGAAGTCCTGATTTCCGAACATACCGTGCCGCAGGGCGGACTGTTTATGATCACCGTCACCAATCCCGAAGATCCCGGAAGTTTGCAGGTGAACACAGATGCGGGGAAGGCAGGGCCTTTTGTCAAGCAGCAAGAGGGTGTGTACACCTGTTTGGTAGCGGCCCGGAATGCGGGCAAGCATTTGATTTTGGTATCCGGCACAGGCGTCAGCGGGGAACACCAGATTGAGGTGACTGCATCCGTGTTTGAGACTTGGCAGGCCGATTTCCCGCTGCGTACAGAGGAGCCGGATTTGGCAGAATCTTTTGAGCAGACATGGCAGAATTTACCCGGGTCCGCCGGAACGGGAAAATACTGGAGAGGCGTTTTCCAATTGCCTGTGGAGGAAGAACCGGACCTCGGCTATCATCAGAATTTTGAAGGACAACCTGCGCAGATGGAAGGAGCTGTCTGGTGGCTTCTGCAGGAAGATACGCAGATCAAAGCGTCCAACAGCGGGGGAGTGGTTTTTGTCGGAAACCTGGACCAGGGCGGCCTTACGGTAGTGGTTCATCACGGAATGGGGCTTTATACCTGGTACTACGGGCTTTCCGAAACCTGGCTGGAACAGGGGGACGTTGTGTCCAAGGGAGAAGTCCTAGGGTCTGTCTGGGCGCAGGAAGAAGATGCCTGGTTCGGCGTGCAGGCGGTTTTCCAGGGCGTTTCTCTGAACCTCCAAACGCTTCAAAACCAAAGCTGGCTGGAGCCGGAAGCGTAAACAGGCCCCGTCA
The DNA here is from genome assembly GCA_051881895.1 of Oscillospiraceae bacterium. Taxonomy (GTDB): domain Bacteria; phylum Bacillota; class Clostridia; order Oscillospirales; family Ruminococcaceae; genus UBA3818. Next base: position 9,077 of record JBJEQT010000064.1, on the reverse strand, counting down.
AGCCGGAGGGTACTTCTCGCGTGGAGAGCCCGCAATCGAAACCGGCGGGAAAAATCAAATATCCTCCTCCGCGATGCGGTACCCAACGCCGATCTCTGTCTGGATATACTGCGGTTCCGCCGGATTTTTTTCCAGCTTCCGGCGGATATTCGCCATATTGACCCGCAGAATCTTGTTGTCTTCGGTGAGATAAGGGCCCCAGACATGGATCATAATGGCGTCGTAGGTCATCACCCTTCCGGGGTTGCGGGCTAAAAACGCAACGATTTTATACTCAATCTGGGTCAGATGGATGTCCTTGCCGTCCACCCGCACCAGCCTTTTATCAAAGTCTACCGTCAGGCCGCCGGAGACATACTGTTCCGGACAGGATACGCCTGCGGACAGGGCGGCCGCGCGCTGGCGCAAAGCGGCACGGATGCGGGCCAGCAGTTCCGATGAACCGAAAGGCTTGGTAATATAATCGTTGGCGCCCAGATCCAGCGCCTCCACTTTCTGTTTTTCCTGATCCCGGGCGGAAACCATCAGAATCGGGGTTTGCTCTTTTTGGCGCAGGCGGCGCAGAACATCCATGCCGTCCATGTCCGGCAGCCCCAAATCCAGTAAGATCAGAGCGGGATGCTCGGCGCCGGCCAGGTCAAGTGCCTGGGCGGCGTTTTTTGCGCAAATCGGCGCGTATTGATTGGCCAAAAGAATCGACTCCATCACATGGGCAATCGCCTCTTCATCTTCTACAATTAAGATTTTATCATCCGGCATGGGGACATTCCTCCTCGCAGGGCAACGTAAAAGTAAAGCGCGCGCCGCCGTCGGGCATATTTTCCGCCCGGATCGTGCCGCCGTGCGCCGTGATGATCGAGCGGCAGATGGAAAGGCCGATTCCCAGCCCCCGGCTGGCGTCGGCGCTTTGGCTGTCCCGCCCCAGAAATCCCTCGAACAGCTCCGGCAAAAGCTCCGGGGCGATACCGGGTCCCCAGTCCCGCACGACAAAGCAGACATTACCTCCCGCCGTACAGACGGTGACCTCCACCGGCCGTTGGGACCGGCCGTATTTGTATGCGTTTTCGATTAAATTGATCAGCACCTGCTCAATAAGGGTGCTGTCCATTGGCGCCATGATAAACTCCTCCGGGACGCGAACGTCCAAAGAAAGGCCGGACAGCCGCTTCCGACACCGGTTGACCGCCTGGGCCACGACTTCCTCCACCGCTTCCGGCACCTTCCGCAGTCCGGATGCCTGTGGTCCGATGCGCGTTATCGACAGAACATTTTCCACCATGCGCAAAAGCCAATCCGCGTCTTCCCGGATATCCAGAATAAGCTGTTGGCTGACCTGAGGGGAAATGCGGTCCCCGTTTTCCAAAATGGCCGAGCTGGCGCCCAGAATCCCGGTCAGGGGGGTGCGCAGATCGTGGGAGATGGCGCGAAGCAGATTCCCGCGCATCTGTTCTTTTTGTTTTTCCACCGCCATCTGGTGGCTTTCATCCGAAAGGCGCTGCCGTTCCAGCGCCATGGCGAATTGGGACAAAAGCAGCGATAAAAATTCCTGGCTTTCCTCATCCAATTCTCCCTGTGGGCAGATGCCCGCCGCTGCCAGAACTCTCTGCCCGGAGGAGACTGGGAAATATCGGCCGGAGCAGTCGCTGTACAGATCGCAGCCTTTTCCAACAGGCTGCCCGCCGGAAAAAACCGCCTGTACCGCCAGTTTCTCCGTTTGTTGTGAAAATCCGTCTGCAGGCCCGCATACGAAGGGTTTTTTCGTGCTTCCTGCCAAACAGAAGCAGGCCGGAAGCTGCAAAAATTCAAAAAGGCACTGCGCCGCCAGCTCCCCGATCTGATCGGCGGTCTGCGCGCTCAGAAGACGCTGGGCCACGCGGTTGAGCTGCTGGGTTTTCTTTTCGCGGCTCTGGGAGAGGTCCCGCTGCTCTTTCACATTTGCCGCCAGCGTGCCGGAGATGCCGGCCACCAGCAGCATGCATAAAAAGGTCACCGGATACCCCTGCAGAGAAAAGTTAAACGTGTAGTATGGATAGGTAAACAGGTAATTGGTGCAGATCACGCCGGCTGCAGCGCCCAAAAGGCCCCAGAAATAGCCGGAAGTACTCAGAGAAATCAGGAGTACCGACAAAAGATACAGCTCCGAAACGTTTTGGGCATCCCCCACAGACCGGTCCATCACAAAATTGACCGCCGTGATGGCCAGGAGGATCAGCAACGTTTTTGCCGCATCCTTCCAGAAGCTGCGCCGGTCGGGCCGCAGCCGAAAAAACAGCCTTTTTTTCAAAACCATCATCCTTTCCGCTATCATCATATCATAAAACGGATGTACCCCATGTTAAGATCCCGTTAAGAAAGCGCGCTGTTTTTGCCGATTCTTTCTAAAACAACTGTAGCATAAAACGGCGGACGGGGGCAAAATTTTTTATGGAACCCGTTCTGTTTTGACTTTTTGTGGAAAATTGGATAGAATATTCCCGAATAACAAGGGGGATTGCCTGTGATTTACACTGTTACCTTTAACCCTTCTCTGGATTATATTCTGGAGGGCCCTGCTGTCCGGCTGGGGCAGGTAAACCGCATCAACGCCGCCGAAATGGTCTTTGGCGGCAAAGGGATCAGCCAATCTGTGATACTCACTGGATTAGGCGTACCCAATCTGGCGCTCGGTTTGGCTGGCGGCTATACCGGTGCCCGGCTGCGGGCGCTTTTAAAAGAACGGGGTGTGCAGGAAGAATTGACCGAAATCGTGGGCGAGACCCGAATCAACGTAAAGCTGCGCGCGGATCGGGAAACGGAGATCAATGCACCGGGACCATTTGTTTCCCCGCAGGAACTGCAACGCCTGCTGGACCGGATAGATTTGCTGCGATCGGGAGATGTCCTCTCTTTTGGCGGCAGCGTGCCGCGGGGCGTGCCTTTGTCCGTCGTGCGGGACATTTTAAAGAGCGTGGAAGGGCGCGGCGTTTTTACCGCGGTGGATGCTGACGGAGAGCTCCTGCGGCAAAGCCTGGAAGGAGCCCCCTCACTGGTAAAACCAAACCTGTCCGAAGCGGCGCAGCTGTTAAATATGGCGCCGGATCGCCCGGATTTTGCCGAGGAAGCGGCCAGGCGTATGCAAAAGCTGGGCGCGCGAAACGTCCTTTTATCCATGGGAGGGGACGGCGCTGCGCTGTTGACACAGGAAGGCGAATTTTATCGTTTGGCCGCGCCGCAGGGCAGGGTGCGGGGCACCACCGGCGCGGGGGACAGCCTGCTGGCCGGTTTTCTGGCGGGGCGCGCACAGGGACGGGATTGGTTCGGCGCGTTTCACCTGGGCGTTGCTGCTGGCAGCGCTACCGCGTTTGCCGGACGTTTGGCCAGCAGGGAAGAAATCCTGCGGACCGAAGCGGCTATGAAAATGAGATAAAGGAAGATGGAACATGAAATCGCATATTCGAACAATCATCACCCCGAAAATTCTGTTTTACGGCATAGAGTCCGGTTCTCCGAAAGAGCAGGCGCTGGCTGAACTGTGTCGGGTGCAAAACATCCTCTGGGAAGAAGTCCCCTCTCATCGTCTGGGCGACCCGCTGGGCCTGTTGGCGGGCTTGTCCGGCTTTTCCCCGTCTGCGGCGCCCTGGGAAAAAGAGACGCCCGCCCGGGAAGCGATGGTGTTTTGCGGACTGGAAGAAAAAACGGTCCGGCAGCTGTTGAGCAAAATGGCACAGCAGGGCCTGCAGGTAGAGCTTAAGGCGGTGATGACGGCCCACAATCAGAAGTGGCCCTTTGGCGCGCTGCTGGGCGAATTGGAAAAGGAACATCTGCCGCTTCACCAAAAATGAGCGGATGCCCTCAGGCGAGTCCCGATTTTTACATGATTCCATAAAAAAGGCGAAAGGAAACTCCTTTCGCCTTTTTTACCAAAAACGCGGCAAAAGCCCTAGGCCGCCGCTCAACAAACGGTTTGATGAAGGGTTATTCCGCGGGCGGAGAATCATAAAGATCCTTCTCTGCCAGAGAAAGAAACAGACGAAACGCCTCCGGATTCTCTTTTTTTAACGATACAGGCCGCCCCTGCCGGTTCAAAAAGCAGTGACGGGTCTCACCCTCGGCCCGCAGCGTATGATCCTGCGCGTCGATCACTTGATAGGATACGGTCATCCGGGTGCCGGTAAATTGGTCAATGCGGACAAAAATCAGCACTTCATCGTGGAAGCGTGCGCTGGAACGGTAGGCGCATTTTGCCTCGATCACCGGGCTGGATACGCCGCTTTTTTCCATTTTGTCGTAACCGAAACCCATCTGATCCATAAAGGCGACCCGCGCCTCCTCAAACCAGCGAATATAGTTGGAATGGTGCGCGATCCCCATCTGGTCTGTTTCGTAGTATTGGACCAGGTGCCGGTGCGGAATAAAAGACATTGAATCCCCCCCCGTCCGTTTTAATTTTCGTATAAAATGATCAGACCTTCTCCGGCGGCAAGCTGATTGCCGTCTGCCTGCCCCAGCAGGATCCGGCCGGCCTTCTGCGGAAGCGTAAGCGCATGCGGCCCCTCTCCCCGGTTGACGGCGATCAAAAGCGCAAGACCGCTTTGGCGGCGGAGAAAACAAAACAGATCCTGATCCCATTGTACCGGCAGATATTCACCGTTTGCCAGCAAAGAAGAAAATTCCCGGCGCAGCGAGCCCAGTTTCCGGAACCAGTCCAGCAGTTCATGATCCTCCTGCCCCCAGGGATAGGGGCAGCGGTTAAAAGGATCCCGGTAACCGGAAAGCCCCGCTTCATCCCCATAGTACAGGCAGGGAACGCCCGGCAGGAAATACTGCAGCAAAGAGGCAAGTTTCAGCCGTTTTTTTCCGCACTGGTAGCGGTCCAACGGCAAGAAATGATGCGCCGCCTGCCACTCCCGGTCCTGATTTTGGTAAGGCTCTCCCGCCAGCGCCGTAATCGCCCGGGGAATGTCGTGGGTGGACAAAGAGCTCATCAGCACCGCCACCGTCTGGAGCGGATAGTTTTCCAAAAGGGTCCATACGGTGCGGGACAGGTTTTCGCCCCCGCCGCATCGGATAAAGGAAAGGATCGCGTTGCCCAGCGGATAGTTCATCACACCGTCCAGCTGCTCTCCCAGGAAGTACCGGCGCCGCTGGCCGTATGCGATTTTGTTGGAGGCATCCTCCCAGACCTCGCCAATCAAAAGATGCGCGCCGTGCTTTTTCAAACGCCGGCGTACCGCGTCTAAAAAGCAGTCGGGCAGTTCGTCGGCCACGTCCAGCCGGAACCCGTCGGCGCCCAGCTTCATCCAAAACTCCAGCACGCCGTCATCCCCGCAGATAAAATCCAAATAGGAAGGCTCATCCTCTATGACATTGGGCAGGGTGTCGATCCCCCACCAGCTATGGTATTTCTGGGGATATTCCTCAAACTGATACCATTTGCGGTATGGGCTTTGGGGATCGCGAAAAGCGCCGTCGTTCCCGTAACGGCCCTCCCGGTTAAAATAAATGCTGTCGCTGCCGGTGTGGGAAAAAACCCCGTCCAAAACAATGGCGATCCCCGCCTCGTGCGCAGTATCGCACAGACGCTTGAAATCCTCCTGCGTGCCCAGCAGCGGGTCGATTTTTTGATAGTCGGCCGTATTGTAGCGGTGATTGGAATGGGCCTCAAAAATCGGATTGAGGTATAAGCAGGTAACTCCCAGACTCTGCAGATAGGGGATTTTTTCGATGATTCCTGCCAGATCCCCGCCAAAATAGTCGTTGTTGAGGATCTTTCCCTGCGCGTCGGGGCGAAATTCCGGCAGGCCGGAGAAGTCCGGATGCATGACGCGGTCAGACGGGACGTTTTGCTTCGGCGTCCCGCTGCGGCAGAATCGATCGGGGAAGATTTGATAATACAGTCCGCCTTTGATAAAATCCGGCGTCCGATAGTCCGGATGGTAAACAGTCAATTGCCACCAGCAGTCTCCCTGGCGGATGGCAGAACCGTTGGCGTCGCGGTAGAAATCGATGGTTTCGCCGTTTTGCGAGCAGGAAAAGCGGTAAAATAACAGCGCAGGAGACTCCGGCGTGTACACGGCGCCGAAACGGTTGTATTGCGGCAGAACGTTTTCCAGCGTCAGCGAAACGACTTGGGGGCTATCCCACTGGCCGTCGCGGCAGATCAAAAGACGCGGGTCTTCATATCCGCCGTCTTTCGGCAGATCGGCGTGGAATTGAATCTGTGTTCCGGCCGCAACAGCTCCAAAAGGGGATTTATAAGTATTGTCCTGCGCGTGAAAAATCAGCTCCACGTCAGACTTCCTCCAATCGATGGCTTATTTGACATGGCGGTAATACAGCCCGCGGGTCATATTTTCCCGCCGTCCGCCCCGTTGATATTCCTTTAAAATATCCGCCGCCTGAGCGGAAGATTCATCGGTAAAATATAATGTGAGAAAATCCAGACCTCTGCACTCCCGCAGCCGGTCGGCCAGATACAGGGGCAGATGATTGTAAATCTGCGCGCCGCAGCTTTTGCCGCCGTCTCTCTTCCCGCCGCAATCCACCACAAAGGGTGCTTTCCGGCGGTCGTACATCCTGCGGAATCCCCGGCAGCCCCGGCAGCCGTTTTCCGCGGCGGCAGGGCAGTTGCGCACCGTCATCAACGGCAGGCGCCCATAGGCGAAAATGCCCCGCGGAAGAACCGGCGGCATGGCAATACAGTCGGACAAAGGCATTTCGATGGACAAAGTCGCCGCCGAAAGGCCCATTTCCTTTAAACGGAGAAGAGACTGTACGTTGGTCACGTTAAGACCAAAATCACCGATCACCTGCATCCCCAGCCGCTGCGCCATCAGAATCCCGCCCAGATTGCCGGTCACGACCTGACGGACGCCTTTGTCCCGGCAAAGGGCAAGCTGCTGCATGATGGTTTGTTCGTCAAACAGCATGGCAGGCAGCTGAGCGGCCAGCTTTTTCTCCTGTCCGGTTACAGGAAGCGCCGCCAGCTGGTCCAGCGGAAGGATAATGCGCTGGACCTGATCCCACAAATCCCGGCTCAACTGACCGGGATACTGCAGCCGCACCCAGATCTGCGGTGCCTGAGCGGTATTGGGAAGGGGGAGAGATTCTTCCTGCGGCAGGAAAAAGGGAACCGCGGGAGAAGAGCTCCTTTTCGCCGACAGCTTCTCCACGGCGTCTCTGCGAAGACGGTTCAGTTCCGATACCGGGATTGCCAGCCCGTGCTCCAGACAAACTTCTGCCTGTTCCAGATGATAAGGGGTTCCGCCCAGCTTGCCAAGGCTCTGGCGGACCATCTCTTCGGTGGTCTCCTTGGAAATCGCCGCTTCCGGCACGTTTCCGGCCACCGAAACACGATTTCCGTCGTTATCGGACAAAGCCAGGAGAACCGGCTCGCCAGCCCGGCTTTCCAGTTTCGCACGGATGCCCACCAGGCCGGTCTCCTTGGCGTAGAGACGGGAAAGATCTTTTAACAGTGTGGGGGAGGCGGCAGTCACATCCTCCTTTTGGCGCGTGCCGAACATCTCCGGTCCCAACTTGCCGGTAAAGTAGCCATCGGTAAACCCGGAGCGGGAAAAAACAGCCTGCAGGGTTTCCAAATCCGGCTTTTCGTCGGCGAGAGCCGCACGTCCTGCGGTCACGGCCGCCGCCACATATTCCGGGCGCTTCATGCGCCCCTCGATCTTGAAGGAGGTGACACCGGCCTGCCGCAGCTGGTCCATATGGGAAAATAAGCTCATGTCCTTAAGGGAAAGCCCGCATCGCTGCGGATTTTTTTCGTAAAAAGGCAGCCGGCAGGGCTGAGCGCACAGGCCCCGGTTGCCGGACCGCTCCCCCGCGACCGCGCTTAAATAACATTGCCCGGATAGGCACATGCAAAGGGCGCCGTGGACAAAGGCTTCGATTTCCATGGAAGTACCGCCGCAGACAGCCTCGATTTCCCCGGCGCTCATTTCACGGGCCAGCACGGCGCGGGTATATCCGAATTTCTCCAGAAGCTGCACGCCGGATGCGGTGTGCAGGCTCATCTGGGTGGAAGCGTGGATCGGCATATTAGGCGCGGCCTGCGCAATCAGCCGGGCCAGCCCCAGATCCTGAACGATCAGGGCGTCCACCCCTGCGTCGCAGGCGGCGCGGACGGTTTCCATGGCAGCGGGAAGTTCCCGGTCAAATACCAGCGTGTTGACGGTTAAGTGAACGGCAGTACCGTGCAGATGGCAGAAAGCGACCGTTTCTTTCAAGCAATCCAAATCGAAATTTTTGGCGCTTCTTCGGGCATTAAAATTTCCCGCGCCAAAATAAACCGCGTCGGCGCCGCAAAGCACCGCCGCGGTCAGCTGTTCCGGACCTCCCGCAGGAGCCAACAGCTCGGTTTTTTTATTGTGCCCGGGTTTGTTTAACATCGGCAAGCTCCTGTTTCGTTTGTTCCAGCTCCCGGCGCAGCCGTTCGATTTCCCGTTTGGCTTCGTCCGCTTCAATGCGGTATTTGGCCGCATCCTCCAGATATCCGGTCAGCTGGCTGCGCATATGATCGGTATTTTCTTCCGCCTTGTGGTAGTTGTCCATATAGTTCAGCAGGCACAAAATCAGCGCGTCGGTCACCGAAAGGGACTTGTTCTGGGCCAGCATATCGGAAATCTGCGCATTCAGCTGTGCGCCGAGCTCTTTGACATACGCTTCCGGCTCGCTGCTGGCAATATAATATTTCGCGCCGCAAACTTCAATTTTTACCCGACTGGTTGGATTCATGGGGATTCCGCCTTTCTGCGGGAAGAAAGCCCCGCGGACTTTATTTAAACGCCCATTCAAAAAGAGCGCGGCATATAGATATCCATATTATAATACTTTTTGTGCGGTTCGAAAAGGGGGATAAACCAAAAACCTGTCAAGACGTTCGGCGAAAAATCAGATTTTTTCCTGCGACTTTGCCGAAAGGGCCGGGAAGCAGGAGCGAAAAACGGCTTTTCCAGGCAATCTCTTCCTGAAAAAACAAAATCAGAGGCTTCTTTGTTGCGTTTTTTGAATTGGCCCGGTATGATAAAAAAGAATCTGAAAACAACTGTCCACGACCTGAAAGGGGAGTTTTTATGGCTCGCTTT
>JBJEQT010000063.1:0-3547 GCA_051881895.1 Oscillospiraceae bacterium | reverse complement strand
TTTCACTTTGCTCCGTAAAGTCTGTGTGCCAAAAATGTGAGCTTTTCCGGATGGGCCTATAAAGATGACCGAACCTTTTGCTTCGCGCGATACCGTCTAAATCTTTTTGAAAGAACTGGCGGTTTTATCTTGAAAAAAGCAACTCACACCGAAAAATCGGTTATACCAATTGGCGGTTTTTCCATTTCCCACTAGCTACCCGCCACACGAACAGGATAATGCGGAAAATCCAGTCGATAAACATGGCAATCCACACGCCCAGTACCCCAACTCCCATGTATTTGCCGATAAGAAAGCTGAACCCAATCCGGAACGTCCACATGGAAAACACCGAAACAATCATGGTAAACTTTACATCCCCAGCGGCACGCAGCCCATTCGGCAGTGTGAACGCCGCAGGCCACAAGATGGCTGCCGCGACGCAATGCCAAACCATGATTTCCCGGGTGATAACGGCGGTCTCATCCGAAAGCTGGTACAGCATCAGCATCGGATCAATGCAAAAATACATCAATACGTTCAGCGTGATCATAAACAGGTAGGCTACCCCGGTGAGTTTGAGCATATAGTTCTGCGCCTGCTTGAAATCTTCCGCGCCCACGCACTGCCCTACCACTGTGATCATTCCCAGCCCAATGGCCATGGCCGGTACAAACACTAGAGAGCTTGCGCTGTTGGCCACTGCGTTGGCGGTAATGCTGGCGGTCCCGAAGGAGGCGATCAGGCTGGCCACCAAGATTTTCCCGATCTGGAACATTCCATTTTCCAAGCCTGTGGGAATTCCAATCCGCAGGATGTTTTGAATCATGGAGAAATTCGGCTTCCAGTGCAGCCAACGCTCAATCCGGATCACATTCTTCTTGTTGCTGAGCAAATACAAAACAAAGATCGCCGCCAACATTCTGGAAATCAACGATGCCAGACCCGCTCCGGCCACGCCCATATGGAACTGAAAAATCAGCAGTGCGTTGCCCCCCACATTGACAATATTCATCAAGAAAGAAGCATACATGGAAATTTTGGAATTTCCCATGCTGCGAAACAGCGCCGCGCCTGCGTTGTAAACGGCGATAAACGGATAAGAAAGCGCTGACAAAAGCAAATAAGTAGCCGCGTTGTCCATGACCGAATCCTCAATGGAGCCGAACAGAATCCGCAGCAGTCCCCGACGGCTCAGCAAACAGGCCAGCATGATCACCGCGGAGAATGCTGCCGTGATCAGCACCAGCTGCTTGGCTGCTTTCCTGGCGTTTTCCGGCTGTTCTTTTCCAAGATACTGCGAGCAAACAATCGCGCCGCCGGTCGCCAGAGCTGAGAAGATATTGATCAGCAAAATATTGATGGAGTCAACCAGAGAGATACCGGATACCGCCGCTTCTCCACAGGTGGCAACCATTAATGTATCCGCAATGCCAATGGTCATAGCCAATAACTGTTCGACAACCAATGGCAGGATTAATTTCATCAGTTGCTTTCTGGAAAACATCCGCATGCTCCTCCCTGCGCATCAATCCGATTTTTGCAAAATCGTCTGAAGCTGATTATTGTTCTATAATGCGTCAAATCTCTGTAAAATGCAAGTAAAAACGCCGGTATCGCAGGGAAATATCAAAAATTCGTCAGAAGCGGCAGACAATCGTATGTGATTCCCGGAAAAATCGTAAAAAAGTACGATTTTCTTTTTTCTTTTTTGCGGACGTGATATACTAAAGTTATCAACTTAAAAAAGAGGGATTTTTATGAAATTTTCCGAATTCAGCTATAAGCGCCCGGATCTTGCCTTCGCAATGGCGCAAATGGATACGCTCGCCCGCTCGATTCAAAATGCTCAAACTGTTTCCGATGCAAAAAGCGCCTTTTTATCTTTTGAAAAAATGGCAGAAGAAATCGGGAGTCTCTCTTCCATCTGCTATGTGCGCCATACGGTAGATACCCGCGACCGCTTTTACGAGCAGGAAAACGCGTTCTGGGACGAAAATCTCCCGCTTTTCATGGATAAGCAGCTGAATATTTACCGCGCCATGCTCGACAGCCCGCTTCGGCCTGCTTTGGAAAAAGAATTCGGCAGACTTCTGTTTGATAAAATGGAAATCGACGTCAAATCTGCCGATCCCAATATTATCCCGCTGATGCAGGAAGAAAACAGCCTGCAGACCCAGTATCAGCAACTGTACGCCTCGGCGCAGATCCCCTTTGACGGCAAAACGTTGACCGTTGCACAGCTGGCGCCTTACAAACAGGATCCGGACCGGTCCGTACGCAAAGCAGCCTTTGAGGCCGAAGGCCGTTTCTTTGACGAAAACCGCGAAAAATTTGATGAAATCTACGATAAGCTGGTCAAAAACCGGACAGAGCAGGCCCGCCGGATGGGATATGAGAATTTTATCCCCCTGGGCTGCATCCGCATGAAACGAAACAGCTACGGTGTGTCGGAAATGGAATCCTACCGCAAAAAAATCGTCGAGGAAATGGTTCCGGCGGTGTGCGAACTGAAAAAAGTACAGCAAAGCCGGATTGGCGCTGATTCGATGCAGTATTATGACGATACGTTTCTCTTTCCCGACGGCAACCCCATCCCCTTTGGCTCCTCCGATGAAATTCTGGCCGCCGGTCAACAGATGTACCGGGCCCTCTCTGCGGAAACCGCCGAGTTCATCGATTTTATGTTCGATTCGCAGCTGTTTGACGTGCTGGCGAAAGAGGGAAAGGCTCCCGGCGGTTACTGCACCTATATTCCCAGCCACAAAAGCCCGTTTATCTTCTCCAATTTTAACGGCACTGCCGGAGATGTAGATGTATTGACCCACGAAGCCGGTCACGCTTTTGCTGCTTATCAGGCCGCAAAGCAAGACCTGCTGCCGGAATATGCCGACAATACCTTGGAAGCCTGCGAGGTACACTCCATGAGCATGGAGTTTCTCACCAGCGACTATCATCATCTGTTTTTCGCCGATCAAACGGAGAAATACCAGCTTTTTCACGCCGAAAGCGCGATATTTTTCCTGCCATATGGCTGTATGGTGGATGAATTCCAACATATTGTGTATGCCAATCCTGAAATGAGTCCCCAGCAGCGGAACGAGGCCTGGATGACATTGGAGAAAAAATACCGTCCCTATCTGGAATTCGGCGATCTGCCCTTCTACAGCCGGGGTGCCGGCTGGCAGCGGCAGATGCATATCTATCTCAATCCGTTCTACTACATTGACTACTGCCTTGCCCAAACAGTAGCGCTACAATTCTGGGCGCTGTACCTCAAAGACCCCAAAGATGCCTGGAAACGCTATCTCGCTTTGGTGAACCAGGCGGGAACCGGTACCTTTGTGGAGGTGGTCAAAGCCGCCGGATTGAAGACGCCTTTTGAGGACGGCTGTGTAAAAGAAGTAGCCGAGATGTCCAAGGGCTGGTGCCTGGCGCATCAATTGAAAAAATAATCGACACGGCAAAAAAGGACGGCAAAAGTGCAGTGTTCATAAGACAGTAACAGCCACAGCAGTTTGTTCTGCTGTGGCTGTCCTTGTAGCTATTCCGCTATATGATAACATAG
>JBJEQT010000062.1:0-3552 GCA_051881895.1 Oscillospiraceae bacterium | reverse complement strand
AAACAGAAAACCCCTTCCCACACGGGAAGGGGTTTTGTTTTTTAAAATACCGGTCAAATCCGCGTGTTGCTTCCACTGGGGGGTTGGGGAGAAGAAGATCCCTCAGCCGTTTGCCGGAATATATCAATGCTTTTTTGAATGCTGATTTGGTCCACTGTCCATCCCCATATGGGATGGCGGCAGTCGTTTTTCCGGATTTGATTGTGGATCGCCTCTTCCAGTTCAGCGGAGGGCTCATGCAGATACAAGTCCACCATGGCGGGGAGCGCGGAGACGGATCGTTCTTCCAGGTACCAATAATCTACCTGGGTCTCCGTCCGCCCGGACAGGTAGGCGTTGACATTGTAATGGGCGACAAAGCCGTCCATGGGAAACAGGGAGAGCAGGCATACCATGGTGATAACGGTGATCCCGGCGCATTTGGCCAGCGGGAACCGGCGGATCAGGCAGCGGGCGGCCAAAAACAGGAAGCAAATCCCCGCCGTTATCATGAACCATAAAGTCAAACCCCGTTTTACGCTCATACCGTAAACGCTGACATACAACAACATACGTTTGACCGCCGAGACAAGGATAACGCCGCCTCCTAAACTCAGAAACAGAAGTTCCAAACGGACCGCCAGATGGAGATGGGCGTGTTCTGTTTTGCTGAGAGCCATGAAAAACAATGCGATGGAAAAGACCAGAAACAAAGCGACAGCCAGCTCAAAAAAGCCTTGCCGGGCATATTCGGAATAGGTATATCCGCCGGGTAAACTGCCTTTCTGGCCGCCGAACAGATAGGCGAATTGAACGATGGTAAAGGCCATTACCGAAAGATCGACAATCCCCAGAAAAGGGATGGAAAACAACGGATCCACAAAGCGCCGCCGCTGGGCGGGCTGGACCTTTCGAGGAAGAGCGCCGCGGCAGTACAGCAGGATAGCGGCCAAAAAGATGCTTCCCACAAAACCGATGAGAAGATCCGCATCCAGACGGGACCAGTCGACCCGAAGCCATCGCAGAAAAGTTTGCAAGCCGGTGCGGAAAACGGCATCGGCTTTGGCGAATAAGCCAAGCAGCAGGATCACCACCGGTAAAGCGCACAAAAGGCCAAGGAAAATTTTCCACAGGCTTTTGGATTTCTTTTTTTCCTTTCCGCGCCCCATCATGACAAGAAACGGAAAATCCAAAAATGAAAGGGGCCCGTCGACCAATCGGTTCCACAGCGCGCCGAATGTCTCCCAGGAGAAAAGGGAGCGGTATTGCATGCCGCTTAACAAAGCCGTTTGGAGCGCGGCCAGACCAATCAGAAAAGGAAAGGTGATGAAAGAGGTGGCGCTGTTTACCGACAGGCAAAGGCCGCACGCCAGAACGGCGATGGGAATGAAAAGCAGCATCGCCGCGGGGGAAAAGGGACGATTGGACTCCCGGAAATACCAAAACGAAAAAAGGCAGTAAGCTGCGGCCAAAATCAATACCGACAGGCCCAGATTGCCCCACAGCACCATCTCGGTGAAGCAGATGCAGAATAAAAGGGAAAACAGCACCGCCGCCGAGCCTTTGAACGTAAGGCTGCGTTGGGACAGATATTGATAATCTGCCCGCTGCCTGCGAGGGACCGGCCGGTAATAACCGGGCGGCGGAGGGACGCTTCCGCCCCGGCCGGCTGAACTGGGATGTTCGGTACCGGGATTGGCCGCGTTGTGAGGCGCAGGCGCATCTGGCGAGGGAAAGACAGCGGAAGGCGGCGCCGAACCGGGAGACGGGGCGTTGACCGCCGCTTGCTCGGTGAGAGGCTCCGGCGGATGAGAGGGGAGAATGTCTGCGGGACCGCCGGGAACAGCGGGTTCCGATTCTGCGGCAGCGCCTTTTAACGGGTCGATGGGCGGCTGATACAGCGGCGGAATCTGGCCGGGGCGCTTGACCGGCGGAATATAGGACGGCGGCTTCGAAGAGGCGTTATTTCCCAGCGGTTTCTGGCTCATCAATCTTCCTCCTTTTGTTCAGAATCTTCCCGGTATTCCAGCAAATCGGCAGGCTGACACTGCAGTACACGACACAGCGACGCAAGCGTGGAAAAACGGATCGCTTTTGCTTTGTTGTTTTTTAAAATGGACAGGTTGGCTGGGGTGATTCCCACCTCGTCGGCCAGCTGGGAAGCGGAGATTTTTCGCCGCGCCATAACCACGTCCAGGTTTACGATGATCGGCACAGTGACACCTCCTAAATGGTTAAATCATTCTCTTCTTTATAAACGACAGCCTGTTTGACCAGCTCGGAAAGCACCAGAGCCAACGCGGCGAAAAACAAAAAGGCCAATCCCAAAAGGGGCGCCAGCAGCGATGGTACAATGCCAATCAAAAACAGGATCCCCACAACGCAGCAGCAGACCGAAACGATCTTTACCCGCCGTGCGTTTGTCAGCGAAAAGGGAGTGCCGCGATTGACGGCGGCCAGGATTTTCTGCAGCTGCCAAACAACCGTTAAAGCCATCAGGGCGGAAGGGTACAGGACAATCAGAATACGGATATAGTCCGCGCCCAAATCGTTCCAGAAAAGTTTGCCGTAATAGTCCAAAATCCAGGGAAGGGCGACTGTCAGAGCAATCCCGGCAAAAAAGAGGACCCAGCAGAATTTTTCCAGAAAAGAGCTCAGTCCTCCTTGACCGACAACACGGATTTTCATGTTGATTCTCCTTTGCTTGTTTTTTTACAGAATATCAGAAAAATTATTGTTTGTCAATAAATTATAATTGTTTTTCAATATTTTCTTATTGAAAAACATTCTGCTTAAAATTCACAGAATAGAAATGTTATTTTTGCCAAAACTATGCTATAATAGCAAAAACGGAAAAAAGTACCGTTGTACTTTCGTGTTGTATCAATGTTTTCTCAGCGGCATTGGTTTTAACACACCATCTGATATGAAAAGATAGAAGAAATTGGGCGGAAAGAATCTGCCAAAAAGATTGCGAGGGTTTTTGATGAGCTGGCTGGATAAACTGGAACGTAAATTTGGCCGTCTGGGGATTCCGAATCTGATGCTGTACATTGTAATTACCGTTGCGGCGGTGTTTATTGGGGATGTCCTCTTCTCCGTACAGGGGATCAGCCTCAGCGGGTATTTGGCTTTGTATACCAAGCTGGCAGTCCACGGGCAGTTTTGGCGGTTTATCACGTTTATTTTTGTGCCGCCGACGACCTCTATTATTTCATTGTTTTTCTTTTTGTATTTCTACTATTTTTTGGGCAGCACGCTGGAGAACGTGTGGGGGACGTTCCGGTTCAATCTGTACTATCTTGTGGGGATCATTGGGGCGATTATCGCGGCGTTTTTTACCGGTTACGGCACCAGCACCTATTTAAACCTCTCTTTGTTTTTGGCGTTTGCGTTTTTGTTCCCGGACCATGAAGTGCTTTTGTTTTTCTTTTTGCCAATCAAGATGAAATACCTGGCATATGTGGATTGGATTTTATTCGCAATCCAGCTGATTTTCGGAGACTGGGCTACCCGAGCGGCCATTATCGCTTCTTTGATCAATTTCTTCCTGTTTTTCGGCGGAGATTTGAT
>JBJEQT010000061.1:0-16063 GCA_051881895.1 Oscillospiraceae bacterium | reverse complement strand
AACCGATGATTTTATCATTGTATTCCACTTCCAGCGCAAACTGGAGATTGGTGTTTTGATGGATCAGGCCGACCAATATGATAAAGCTGACGACCGGCGCGACATAATTAAAAACCGTTCCAAGGGTTTTCCCGACAAGCCGCAGGCTCTCCCACCATATCCGATTTTTCTCTTTGCGGACAGCTTTGGGGCCAAATTCCTCCGCCATCATCAGGCGTTCTTGCTGATTTTGCCGCAAACGCTGTACCTGCCGGTATGGACGCATGGCGTCTCGCAATGAAAAGCGAAATTTTCGGCCGACAAGGGTCATACGCTTTTTCAGCTTCAGCTGCAAACGCAGACGAGTCTGGACAGCGAAGCGGAATAAACGCTTTTTGTAACGTTTAAAATAACGAATCAGCTGGATGCCGGTGTAATAACAAAACCGGTAAGCTTCTGTCACCGCATTCCGCGCCGCGCCTTTCAGCGGACGGCTGTGCGCCGTATGTTTTTGATTGGCCCGTGCTTTTTTACCGGCATTCTGGCTGTTTTCCATGCATTCCTCTCCTTTCTTCCGCGGTACAAATTTTCCGCTTGATTCTTTTTCATTATACACGCTCTGACTTTTTTATCAACCGAATTTACAAAAATGTAAAAAAGTTGTGGTTAAAGCGCACAAATATCTTTGTGGAAAAGCAAAGATTCTTGTATACTTTTCTCGTAAATGTGTCCTTTGTGTGATGCGTTTGTTCGGATGCGAGAACCAGCCTTCTCGCCTTTTCCATGGCCCGGAAGGGCTTTGGATGCGTTCGATTTTGCTTCACGCGCGCATGGATAACCCAGGTTTTTCGCATCAGCAAAAGTCCTCTTTCGTAAGAATCGCAGCTCATACGCCGTCCGGCTTCTGGATGCCGGATTTTCTCAACGCCTGGCCAAATGTGTCGTCCAGCGGGGCGTCCAGTTCGATTCGTTCCCCGCTGAGTGGATGCAAAAAGCGGCATCTGAAACAATGCAGTGCCTGCCGGCCGATGATACGGTTGTCGCCTCCGTACCAAACGTCTCCTGCCAGCGGGTATCCCAGATAGGACATATGCACCCGAATCTGATGCGTACGGCCCGTTTCCAGCCAGAGACGCGCAAGGCTGTAGCCGCCTTTTTCGGCGATGATTTCATAATGGGTCACCGCCCTCTGTCCGTCAGGCGAAACCTCCCGCAAAATATGCACCGGGTCGACCCGCCGGATCGGCGCGTCGATTGTACCGGATTTTTCGTCTGGGCAGCCGCAGAGGATCGCCAAATACTCCTTCTCCACATTGCCGGCCAGCTTCGACGCTGCATAGGGGTCTTTCGCCGCCACCACAATGCCGGTAGTGTCCTTGTCCAGCCGGTTGACCGGTCGAAAGGGAAGCGTTTTCCCCTGCGCTGCGCAGCGTGCGGCAAATACGTTGCCCAACGTATCATCCTGATGCTTTCTCACTGGATGACAAGGCATATTCCATGGCTTATTAAACACGACCAGCGACGCGTCTTCGTACAGTACCGGAACCTGTGCCGCCAGCGGTACAGCCGCTGCTTCTTGCTCCGGCCAGCGCAGGACAATGCGGTCTCCGGCCCAGACCGTGTCAATGGTTCGGATCAGCATTTCGTCCCGGAGCAGACCCCATGGTGGATCCATTCTTTTTAACGTTTTTATCAGCCGGTAAGAAACGCCTTTTCCCCGGCGCAAAAAATCGCTGACGGCGCATCCGTCAAAGGATGCCGGGACCACAAAAACAAGTTCGCCCAATGTTTTTCCCCCTTTGCACCAGTATAGCAAACAATCGGGCTTTTTTCCACGCAAAAAAGGCGGCTGAGGGCAGCCGCCTTTTATCCAATGTTATTTTCCGTCAGCCATCCGGCAGAAATTTTTCGCCTAGTCGCAGACTTTCACGCTCCAGCCTTCCGGTCCGGGAATGCGACCCCACTGGATGCCGGTCAGCTGATCATACAGTTTTTGAGAAATCGGGCCGATTTTACCACCGTTCAGCTGCAGGATATGCTCGTCGATTTTCAGCTCGCCGATAGGAGAAATTACCGCTGCCGTACCGCTGCCGAACGCTTCTTTCAAGCGTCCCTCTTTTCCCGCCTGCAGCAGTTCATCCACCGACAAACGGCGCTCGCTGACCTTGTACCCCCAATTTTTCAAAAGTTCGATACAGGATTTACGGGTAATGCCGGGCAAGATGCTGCCAGTGAGCATCGGGGTCACAATTTCGTCGTCGATGACAAAGAACACGTTCATCGCGCCAACTTCTTCAATGTACTTGCGCTCTACGCCATCCAGCCACAGGACCTGGGAATAGCCCTGTTCATGCGCAACCTCCTGGCCTTTCAGCGAGCAGGCGTAGTTGCCGCCGGTCTTGGCTTCTCCCATGCCGCCGCGGACCGCACGGACATATTTGGTTTCCACATAGATTTTGACCGGGTTAAATCCCTGGGGATAATAAGCGCCGGAAGGAGACAGCACGATTAAAAACAGATAGGTTTTCGAGGAATCCGTGCCCAATTTCGGCTCGGTCGCGATGACAAACGGGCGGATATACAAAGAGGTGCCCGCCGTATGGGGAACCCAGTCTTTATCCAATTCAACCAGCTTTTTCAAGCCCTCCAGGCAAAGTGCTTCGTCCAGTTGGGGAATGCACATCCGATCGTTGGAGCGGTTGATGCGCTTAAAGTTTTCGTCCGGACGGAACAGCAGGATCTGGCCGTCGTCTCCCCGGTAAGCTTTTAACCCCTCAAAAACTTCCTGTCCATAATGCAGGCATTTTGCGAAAGGATCCAGCTCAATGGGGCCATACGGTACGATTCTGGGATCATGCCATCCTTTTCCCTCCGTATAATCCATGACAAACATGTGGTCAGTGGTGACAGCGCCAAACCCCAGTTTTGTTTCGTCCTGCGGTTTTTCTTTCGGCGCAGTCGTACGCACAATCTTTATTTCGCTCATCTTTGATTCACACCTTTTTTATTGATTCTTGGGCCGATTCATCTTTGCAATCGATATTTGTTTCATTTTAGCACTTCAGCGCATGGGATACAAGTGCTCCACCGCCAAAAAGAGCTGCATCGCGCCTTGGTCTTTTGGTAATATCTAACGACAACGTCTGATAAAACAGCGCGGTGCGAAAACACGGCTTTGCCGGATTTTTCACACCGCACCTTGTTTTCAAATCGAAGTCAGCTTAGAAAGTCAAGCCATAGGCCAGCATGGTATCTGCGATCTTCAAAAATCCCGCCGCGTTTGCGCCGACAACCAGATTGCCCGCCGCGCCGAATTCTTTCGAGGCATTATACGCATTGTGGAAAATGCCGACCATGATATCCTGCAGCTTTTTATCCACTTCTTCAAAGCTCCAACCATACCGCATGGAGTTCTGGCTCATTTCCAGACCGCTGGTCGCCACACCGCCGGCATTGGCCGCTTTCGCCGGCCCGAACAAAACGCCCTTGGCCAAAAACAGCTCCACCGCTTCCGGCGTGCTGGGCATATTCGCGCCCTCTGCAACCGCGATTACGCCGTTTTCTACCAGCATTTTGGCGCCTTCGCCGTCCAGTTCATTCTGGGTGGCGCAGGGCAGCGCAACATCACATGGAACCGACCAGATGCCCCGGCATCCCTCGGTGTATTTCGCGCCGGAAACTTCTTTTGCATATTCGGAAATTCTGCCGCGGCGCACCTCTTTGATCTGTTTTACCACATCCAGCTGAATACCCGCCGGATCGTAAACATAGCCGGAAGAATCGCTCATGGCAATTACCTTTCCGCCCAGCTGCTGCGTTTTCTCCGCCGCATAAATCGCCACATTGCCGGAACCGGAAATCACGACATTTTTCCCTTTGATCGAATCCTGCTTCATATTTTTAAGCATCTCTTCGGTAAAGTACAAAAGGCCATATCCGGTCGCCTCTTTCCGGACCAGGGAACCGCCGTAGGTCAGCCCTTTTCCGGTAAGTACGCCAGTGTGTTCATTTCTAATCTTTTTATACTGTCCGTATAAGAAGCCAATTTCCCGCGCGCCAACGCCGATATCGCCTGCCGGAACATCCGTATCCGGGCCGATATGGCGGCACAGCTCGGTCATAAAGCTCTGGCAAAAGCGCATGATTTCACCGTCAGATTTCCCTTTGGGGTCGAAATCGGAGCCGCCTTTGCCGCCGCCCATAGGCAGACCGGTCAGAGAGTTTTTAAAGCACTGCTCAAATCCGAGGAATTTGATGATAGAAGCATTGACGGAGGGATGCAGACGCAAGCCGCCTTTGTACGGTCCGATCGCCGAATTGTACTGTACCCGGTAACCGCGGTTGACCTGGACTTTGCCATTGTCGTCAACCCAGGAGACGCGGAATTGCAAAAAGCGCTCCGGCTCCACAATCCGTTCAATAATACCGGCTTCTTTGATGTCCGGTCTTTTTTCCACTACCGGTTCCAGCGATTCCAGCACTTCCTGCACCGCCTGCAAAAACTCCGGTTCGCCCTGATCCCGTTTGCATACTTTTTCATAAACTTCTTTCATATAAGCACTTTTTAACGCCATATGGATTCCTCCTGTAAAGCAAATTCGCCTGCAAAAACACAGACACAGTAATATTCATGTATCCATTATAGCGAAAACATTTTTTTTTGCAAGTTTTTTTCTTTTGCATGCAAAATCCCATGGCAGCACGCCCCAACCCTTTTGGGACATCTTTTTGCAATTAGAAGATAAAATTTTAGAATCATCTGGTCAAATGGAGCAAAATATGATATTCTGATGAAAAGATGAAGATTTTTGCCTGATTTTTTCGTTTTCTGTCTCAGAAACCTGTTTAAAGGAGTGTTTCATATGTATTGTAGACATTGCGGCGCTGAAATGAATTCAGATGCTCTCATCTGCCCTTCCTGCGGCGTATCTGCCGGCAGCGGCAGCACTTATTGTGCCAACTGCGGTGCAGAAAGCCAGCCCGGAGCAGTTTTCTGTTCCCACTGCGGCTGCCAATTCGCCCCGGAGCAGGCACAGCAGACCTATTATCAGGATCCTGCCCAGCAGTCGTATCAAAGCCAGCCTTCTCCCGACGCGACGCCCAACTATCAGGCACCCAACTATCAGGCGCCCAATTATCAGGCACCCGGCCAGGGATACCAGCCGCCGGTTTACCAGCCTGCTGGCACCCCGCTGAAATCAAAGATGGCCGCTGGCCTGTTGGGAATTTTCCTCGGTGCCTTTGGCGTGCATAATTTCTATCTGGGTTATACGACAAAAGCCGTGATTCAGCTTTGTTTAACTTTGTTGTCTTGTGGTGTTTTAAGCTTTGTTTCCGGTATCTGGGGCTTTATCGAAGGCGTGCTCCTGCTGACCGGCAGCATCAATGTAGACGGAAACGGCATGCCGCTTCAGCAGTAAAGTTTGTTGATCTGCGAGCAGGCAGAACAGCAGCGTGCGCAGCGCCGAAAGGCCGCGCATGAGGAAAGTCCGGGCTTCACAGGGCGAGGATAGCTGCTAACGGCAGCCGGAGGCGACTCTAGGGAAAGTGCAACAGAAAAAAACCGCCGTTTGAACGGCAAGGATGGAAAGGTGAGGTAAGAGCTCACCAGCGTGCGGGAGACCGCGCGGCTGTGTAAACCCTATCCGAAGCAACACCGCAAAGGGACCGATACCGCTTGCCCGGCGGGTCCCGTCCAGGTGGCTTGAACCTTTCGGCGACGAAAGGTCTAGAAAGATTGCTGTTTTGAACAGAACTCGGCTTACATGCCTGGTCGCATAAACATGGACCTCTCTTCCCAAATGGGAAGAGAGGTCCTTTTTTGCTTTTTCCATTTTTATGCCGGTTCTGTCACCGCCACAGCATTTTTAACAGCCACATGGAGCAAATGCCGGGCGCCCCCAGTAATACAGCCGAAAAAACCGACGCAAGATTCAGCGGCAGCGTCACGCCTGTCAAGCCTGCAATCAGGTTTAAAAGCCAAAAGCTCAACCCGCCTCCCAAGGTGCTGCCCAAAACGCATCGTACAGGACGGCCTGTTTTGAGAAACAAAAAGCACATGAAAATTCCCAGGCCGCACACAATCCAAATCATCATTTTTCACTCCCCCGTTATGCCAACGAAAAAAGCCGCCTTCCCCAGCCGGGACTTTTGTTTCTTCGCTTCCCGCAGCAAAAAACGATAGCGGGCCGCAAGCGCGTTGGCCTCATAAATATAGCTTTCCACCAGGTCCTCATCGGTAGCCATGTTAAAATTAGAGTCGACCTGCTCGATCTGTGTTCGCAGCCGTTCCAGATCCCGCAAAATTTCCCGATATTGCTCGATGGCTTCCTGATTTTCTCTCTCCTTGGTAAAAAATTTGATATTTTTTAAAATACCCTCCATATCATTTCCGCCTTTCCACAAAAGTCTATGCGGAAAGCTTGGACGCTTATGCTGAGATTTATGCAGCTTTCGCGCGGTTATCCGGCGGCGGACGGCGCATACTATCAATAAAGCCATGGGGAGGAAAGGATATGAAACATTTTGGAACGGTGGGGGAACGCTACTGTATCGCCCAACAGCGAAATGTCCCGGTCGAAATCTGGTGGGATAACGACGGCAACCGTCTGGAACGCTGCTTAAACCAAGACCGCTGCTCCTATGAAAAAGCTATGCCGGCCGCTGTGGCCTGCGGCAGGATCCATTCAAATAGGCATATTCAAAAATCCCCCTTGCGCGGTAACACGGCAAGGGGGATTTGACCGTTTATGCTTTTATCTTTCTTCCGAAATTTTGGGGAGCGTTTCTTCCAGCGCAAAGTCTACCTCGCCGGAGGAAACATCCGCCCGCGCCACCTTCACGCGAATGCGGTCGCCGATTCGGAAGCGCCGGCTGCTGTCCAAATCTTTCACCTCAATCTTTCCATCGTATTCAAAACGGCCCGGCATTTCGGCAATGCGGATCATCCCTTCCACCGTATTGGGCAGTTCTACAAAAATGCCCCGCTCCATCACGCCGGAAACAATCCCCTCAAATGTCTCTCCCAAGTGGGCGGTCATATACTCCGCCTTATAACAATCCTCGCAGCTGCGCTCTACCGTCATAGCCCGCTGCTCTGCCGCACTGGAGTGGGCCGCCGCGTCCTGCACAAACTTGCCGAACCGGCGCTGCGCCTCTTGGGAATCCATTCCCTTGAGCGATTCGCTCATGATGCGGTGGATGGCCAGATCCGGATAACGGCGGATGGGGGAAGTAAAATGCGAATATTTGGAAAGCACCAATCCAAAATGCCCTTTGTTTACCTCGGAGTAGCGGGCCTTTGCCATGGACCGGAGCAGCTGGCTGTTTACCAGCATCTGCATATCCGTTCCTTTGACGGCTTCCAGAATTTTCTGCAGCTGGGAGGGCTGTACGCCCGGTTTGATCTGCGCCGCATCCAACCCCAATACTTTCAGCAGTTCAGCCAGCGCCTCCAGCTTCTCTGCTGACGGATCCTCGTGGATTCGGAACAAGAATGGGAGTTCCCGCTCCAGGCCAAAAGAAGCCGCCGCCTCGTTGGCCACCAGCATAAACTCTTCGATCATGCCCTCTGATTCGCCGCTTTGGCGCGGGAGGATATCCTGCACACGGCCGTCCTCGCCAACGAGGATTTTCGCCTCCGTCGACTCCAGAGCCAAACTTCCCCGCTGCGTACGGCGGCGGGCCAGCCGCGCCGCCAGCTCTTTCATCTGATGCAGCACCGGCTCCAGACCGTAATATTTTTTGTGGATCTCCTCCCCAGCCGTACCGTCCAGGATTTGGTTGATCTCACTGTACACGCCTTTGACCCTGGAGCGGATCACCGTTTTGCGAAAAGCATATTCCATCAGCCCGCCGTCCTGGTCCAAATGCATCAGCGCCGAGAAAGCCAGCCGGTCTTCCTGTGGATTCAAAGAGCAGATTCCGTTGGAAAGCTCCTTGGGCAGCATTGGGATCACCGCGTTCGCATAGTACACCGAGGTGCCGCGTCCAAATGCTTCAGCGTCCAGCTCGGACCAAGGCCGGACATAATGGCTGACATCCGCAATGTGAACACCCAGCTCCCATCCGTCTTCCAACCGGGTCAGGGAAACGGCGTCGTCAATATCCTTGGTGTCCGCGCCGTCGATGGTGAAAATGATTTCACCCCGCAAATCCAGCCGTCCGTCGATCTCCCGCTGGGAAATCCCCTTTTCCTGTATCCGCCGCGCTTCCTCCAGCACTTGGGGCGGGAACTGTTTTTCAATGCCGTTGTCCGCCAAAATCGCCTCGCAGCAGACCGCTGCCAGTTGACTGGAACCGAATACCGCCGTCACCGCCGCACGGTGATCAAAATGCCGCCGGCCGCGTTTGACAATACGGGCCGATACCTTGTCCCCTTCTTTTGCGCCGCCGGTTTCGTTTCTGTCAACCGGGACCGGGCCTTTCATCTGCGTGTCCGGATATACCACCGGAAGCCCATTTTCCATCCGGAATGTCCCCGTAAAATGGTAATCGGCTTCTTCCAGAATGCGCAGCACTTCTCCTTCTTTCAAATTGCCGCGGCCCTGGCGCACCGTAATTTTCACGCGATCGCCCGGCAAAGCGCCCATGAAATAGCGTCCGGGAATAAAGATGTCCTCTTCCGCTTCGTCCGGGCGGACAAAGCCAAATCCCTCGGTCACCTTTACCACCACCGCCTCAGCGGTTTGGCCCCGGTCCGATTGATAATAGCGGTCCCGTTTTTGCTGAACGGTTCCGTTTTTCACCATCCCCGCCAGTACCAGCAAAAACGCCTCTGTCTGATGGCGTCTCACGCCCGCCTGTTCCTGCAGATACTTTGCAGAAGCGCCACGGCTGCCCGCCCGCTCCAACACACGGAGGATGTCCTTTTGAAAATCCGGCCGAGACGCCGGCTTTTTCCCCGGTCTGCGCGACCGGAAGTCTTTCTTTTTTGATGCTTGATTATACTTCATTCTTTTCCTTTCCGATTCTCTCTTTCTTTTCATTCTTCCACATTTAAACCAAAATACAAATCCGCAGCGCGAAAGCCAACAAAAAATCGCAGACGGATTTTGAATATCAAAGGAGATCCCAATAGAAAAGCCCTGCCGGTGGCAGGGCTTTTTGCTGCTATTAGAAATAAATGCTTAAGATCCAGACCAAAAAAGTTACAACGAGAAATACCGCGCCGATCACTTTTGTATACTTGGAAAGGAGCACATCCAGCGTTTTTGCTCTGTTTTTGCCATAGCTTTGGGGTTGAGCACCGCCCAGCGCAGCCGCGCCGCCGCCTTTCCCCTCCTGCATCAGGACCATGATGATAATGGCAACGGCCATCAGAATCAGCAAAATACCGCCGATTATTTCAAATGCCTGCATAGCGCACCTCCGAGAAATTCTGTTTAACGTTATTATCTTAGCATAGTTTGTTGTGCTTTGCAATATTTTTCGCAAAAAAGCTTGGCAATCTTTTTTGCGCGCATAAATAAAAAAGCTGCGGAAATACTGTTACTGGTTGTGCAGGAGCCCTTTATCCCTGTTGCGTTTGAAAGGGCGCCGGCAAAGCCATCGGCTGCCGGCGTCCTGCGCGGGCGGCCTTTTTTTGCCTTTGTACCGCTCCATGACCTGTCTCCAGGTTCCCGGCCGCCTCTTTCTTTCACGAAGCTTTTCCCCTGTTGGGTCAATCCAGCAGGCTCATTTGCTCTCCCAGGTCCTGCTCCTTCGGGATCGCTCCCGCCGCAGGAAGCGACTTGGTGCGGAACCGGTGAGAATTATTGAGCATCTGCTCTTCAAACGGGACAACCGTATCCACCAGTGCATTCTTTTTCAGCGTCATCACCGCAACGCCCTGCGTATCCCTGCTCTGCTTGGGATTGATCGCCCCGGTATGGACGATCAGCGTGCGCCCGCCGGTGGCGCGCAGCAAAAATTCCCGATCCTCCGGTACATAAAAAGCGCCTGCCAGTGGGTCTTTTCCGCTGTATGCGTTGGCCAGCTTTTTGCGGTTGGTTTTTGTTTCGTACGATCCCATCTCCACTTTAGCCGCTTTTCCGCCCCGGAAAAAGAACAGCATATAACCGGTATATTCCTGCACTGCCGCAAAGCAGACGATCCGCTCCCCTTCATCAAACCCCAGCTTGGCTGGCACATAATCACCCAGCACGCTGGCTTTGGTATCATCAAAGTCATACGCGTGGGATTTATAAACCTGCTGCTTGTCGGTAAAAAACAGCAGATGAGCCCGGTTGGTGCTCTCCATGCTGGACAGGATTTCGTCCCCTTCCTTGAGCTTCTGTTCCGAACTCATGCGAAGTGACTGCGGCGTGATTTTCTTAAAGTACCCTTCCCGGGTAAAGAACAGATGCACCGGATAGTCGGGGGCTTCCTCTTCCGGTTCCTCCCGGGCGGGCTGCGTATCGTAAAGGATCATGCTGCGCCGCGGCTGGGCGTATTTTTTCTTGATTTCCTGCAGCTCTGAAATAATAATGCCCCGCACCTTTTTCTGATCGCCCAAAATCTCTTCCATTTGGGCAATCTCTTCCTTGAGGCTTTCGGTCTCATCGGTGCGTTTTAAAATATACTCCCTGTTTAAATGGCGCAGCTTGATTTCCGCTACATATTCCGCCTGCGTCTCATCAATGCCGAATCCGATCATTAAATTCATCACGACCTCGGATTCTTCCTCCGTCTGGCGGATGATACGGATGGCCTTATCGATGTCTAACAGGATTTTTGCCAGTCCCTGCAGAAGATGCAGCTTTTCTTTTTTCTTGTTCAAGTCAAAATAGACCCGGCGTTTCACGCATTCTTCCCGGAAGGCGACCCATTCTTCCAGCAGCTCCCTGGCGCCCATCACCCGGGGGTAGCCGCCGATGAGCACATTGAAGTTGCAGGACATCGTCTCTTCCAAAGGCGTTGTGCGAAACAGCTTTTGCATCAGCTTGTCCGGATCGACGCCCCGTTTGAGGTCGATAGCAATTTTCAGCCCCGACAGGTCGGTCTCATCCCGGATGTCAGCAATTTCCCGCAGCTTGCCGCTTTTGACAAGCTCTACAATTTTATCAATGATCACCTCAACGGTAGTCGTCGGCGGGATCTCGGTAATCTCCAGGCAATTGGCCGATTTGTCATAGTTGTAACGGGCCCGTACCCGGATACCGCCGCGTCCGGTTTCATAGATCTTTCGCAACTGTTCCTCGTCGTAGAGAATATACCCGCCGCCGGGAAAATCCGGCGCGGTCAGGGTCGTCAGCAGGTCATGGGCCGGATTTTTCATCAAGGCGATGGTGGTATCGCACAGCTCTTCCAGATTAAACGGGCAAATGGCGCTGGCCATGCTCACCGCGATACCGATATTGGAATTGAGCAGGATACTGGGAAACCGCACCGGAAGCAGAGCCGGTTCTTTCATACTCCCGTCATAGTTGTCCTGAAAATCCACCGTATCCTTGTCGATATCGGCAAACAGCTCATTGCAGATGGGGTCCAGCTTGGCCTCGGTGTATCGGGAGGCTGCGTACGCCATGTCCCGGGAATAGGCCTTGCCGAAGTTTCCCTTGGAATCCACATAAGGGTGCAGCAGCGCCTGGTTGCCGCGCGCCAGACGCACCATCGTCTCATAAATGGCGGCGTCGCCATGGGGGTTCAGCCGCATGGTCTGGCCCACGATATTGGCCGACTTGGTCCGCGCCCCGGTGAGCAGTCCCATTTTATACATTGTGTATAAAAGTTTGCGATGTGCCGGTTTAAAACCGTCAATCTCCGGAATCGCACGGGATATGATGACGCTCATGGCATAAGGCATAAAGTTGGTTTCCAGCGTTTCGGTAATCGGCTGCTCCACTACTACGCCGGCATTTTCAATTTCCGCAGCGATATTTGACGCACGCTTGGGTGCCGGGGGATTTTTCTTTTTAGGAGCCATTGTTTTCCTCCCATCTATTTACCACTTTAAATTTTCGTCCGGATGTTATCAAACCGGACCCTTTTTGTTGTTCATCAGGAAACGTCGGCCGCGTCCAAATAGCGATAGCCGTTTTCGGTGATAAACTCCTTGCGTCCGTCCAGATCCTTGCCCAGCAGCAGATCAAACATCCGCGCCGTATCCTGCGCGTCTTCCGGCTTTACCTTGATCAGCCGCCGCGTCTGGGGATTCATGGTGGTCATCCACATCATGTCCGGTTCATTTTCGCCCAGCCCTTTGGAGCGCTGGATGGTATATTTTCCTTTGATCCGGCCCAAAATCTCTGTTTTTTCCGTTTCGTTGTAGGCAAAATAGGTCTTGTCCTTGGTGTTGATCTCGTAAAGGGGGGATTCGGCAATATAGACATATCCCTCCTGAATCAGAGTGGGTACCAGCCGGTAAAGCATGGTCAAAATCAGCGTGCGGATCTGGAATCCGTCCACATCGGCATCGGTGCAGATAATCACCTTGCTCCAGCGCAGGTTGCCCAGGTCGAAATTAGAGATTTCCTTATTGGACTTGCTTTGCACTTCCACCCCGCAGCCGAGCACCTTGAGAATATCGATGATGATATCGTTTTTAAAGATCTTGTCATACTCTGCTTTCAGACAGTTTAGGATTTTGCCCCGCACCGGGATGATCGCCTGGAATTCCGCATCCCTGGAAAGTTTGCAGGCGCCCAGAGCGGAGTCGCCCTCCACGATAAAGATTTCCCGGCGGCTGACGTCCTTGGTGCGGCAGTCCACAAATTTCTGCACCCGGTTGGCGATATCCAGTGACCCAGCCAGCTTCTTTTTCAGGTTCAGGCGGGTTTTTTCCGCGTTTTCCCGGCTTCGCTTGTTGACCAGTACCTGATCGGCGATCTTGGCCGCGTCCATGGGATTTTCGATGAAATAGACCTCCAGCGAATGCTTGAGAAAATCGGTCATCGCCTCATAGATAAACTTATTGGTAATACTTTTTTTCGTTTGGTTTTCGTAGGATGTTTGGGTGGAAAAGGAGGAAGAAACCAAAACCAGGCAGTCCTCCACATCCTGGAAGGTGATTTTGCTTTCATTTTTCAAATATTTTCCCTGCTGCTTTAAAACAGCGTCGATCTGGGAAACGAACGCCGCCTTTACCGCTTTCTCCGGCGCTCCCCCATGCTCCAGGTGGCTGGAATTGTGGTAATACTCCAGCAGCTTTGTCCGGTTGGAAAAGCAGCAGGCTACCTGCATTTTCACCTTGTACTCCGGCTTATCCTCCCGATCACGGCCTTTTCGCTGCGCCTCCCAGTACTGCACACCGGTGATCGTTTCCTCTCCGGACAATTCCCTGACATAATCCGTAATGCCGTTTTCATAGCAGAATTCCTGGGATTCAAATTTGTTTCCCACCTGATTGCGGAACACGAACAACAGCCCCGCATTGACTACCGCCTGCCGCTTGAGCACCTCGGTATAGTACTCTACCGGGATATCGATATCGGTAAAAACATCCAGATCCGGTTTCCAGCGGATGCGGCTTCCGGTTTTTTTCTGTGTTGTCTCTTCCTTATGAAGGCCGCCTACATTCTCCCCTTTCTCAAAGCGCAGCGTGTAGCGGTATCCATCCCGGAAGATCTCGACATCCATATATTCGGCGGCATATTGCGTCGCGCAAAGGCCCAGGCCGTTGAGTCCCAGGGAATATTCATACCCCTCGCCCTCATTGGTTTTGTATTTACCACCTGCGTACAGCTCGCAAAAGCACAGTTCCCAGTTGTACCGTCCCTCATTTTTATTAAAATCAACCGGAATGCCGGCGCCAAAATCCTGTACTTCCACCGACCCATCTTCAAACCGGGTAATGATAATCTTGTCGCCCCGGCCTTCTCTGGCCTCATCGATAGAATTGGACAGGATTTCAAAAACGGAATGCTCGCAGCCTTCAATCCCGTCGGAGCCAAAAATAACCCCAGGACGCTTGCGCACCCGGTCTGCGCCTTTCAGCGACTGAATGCTTTCATTATCATACGCTGCCTTCTTTGCCATAGGGTCCTCCCAAAATCAATTTTTCTTTGCCGGCTGCCCACCCTCAATCGGCAGGCGCCCGTAAGCGATGGACCGATTGCACCGGCCTTGGCATTTTCTTTCCGCCCAATCCGCCTCAACCGGGCGGATCGTGATTCCGCGGTTATCATACCATATTTTCTGCTTATTTGCAAAACTGACCTCGTTTTCTGATGCATCTTGTTGCAAGATAAAAAGATTCTCCGGGTCAAGCCCGGAGAATCCAAATCAATTTTCTCTACTGCAAATCAGAAGAAGCTTCCGGTTGTTCCGGACTCTGTTCTTCCTCTTTTGGCTTTGCATATTCCTCTGCCGTATCCGGCATCGGAGCTAAATCTTCCGGGCTCCATTCCATTTCCCCGGTCATGATCTTTCTGAATTCTTCCCCATCGATTTTCTCATGATGGTACACATATTTCGCCACCAAATGCAGCTGATCCATATGCTCGGTCAGGATGCTTTTGGCCGCCTCATAGGCATTATCCACCAGCTCGCGGACTTCCACATCGATCTCCGCAGCCACATTTTCTGAGAAATTGCGGTTCTGGGAAATATCGCGTCCCAGGAAGATTTCCCCTTCATCCTGTCCATAGACCACCGGTCCCAGCTTTTCGCTGAAACCATAGCGCGTAACCATGTTCCGGGCAATTTTGGAAGCCCGCTCCAAATCGTTGGAAGCGCCGGTGGAAATATCATCCAGCACCAGTTTTTCCGCCATCCGACCGCCCAGCAGTACAACCAGGGTCTCGCTCATATGGCGCTTGGTCTCATAAGAAGTTTCCACTACCGGCAAGGACATGGTAAAGCCGCCCGCCATCCCGCGGGGAATAATGGACACCATATGCACCGGATCCTGCGTGGGGCAGTAATAGGTGCAGACCGCATGGCCCGCTTCATGGTAAGCGGTGAGTTTTTTATCCTTATCCGAAACCTTGTGGGATTTTTTCTCCGGGCCGGCGACCACTTTGATGGTCGCTTCCTCGATTTCCTGCATGGTGATTGCTTTCCGGTTGCGGCGGGCTGCCAGCAAGGCCGCTTCATTCATCAGATTCTCCAGATCCGCTCCGGTAAATCCTACCGTTGTTTTTGCGATCACCGACAAATCCACATCCGGACCGATGGGTTTGTTGCGGGTATGCACTTTCAAAATCGCCTCACGGCCGGCGGCATCCGGGTAGCCTACCACGATCTGCCGGTCAAACCGGCCGGGACGCAGCAGCGCCGGGTCCAAAATGTCGATACGGTTGGTCGCCGCGATGATGATAACGCCCGAATTATTGCCAAAGCCGTCCATTTCAACCAGCAGCTGGTTGAGCGTTTGCTCGCGCTCATCGTGGCCGCCGCCGAGGCCTGCGCCTCTGTGCCGGCCCACCGCGTCGATCTCATCGATAAATACGATAGACGGCGAATTTTTCTTGGCCTGTTCAAACAAATCACGGACACGGGAAGCGCCAACACCCACAAACATCTCTACAAAATCCGAACCGGAAATGGAGAAAAACGGAACGCCCGCTTCCCCCGCCACCGCCCGGGCCAGCAGCGTCTTACCGGTACCGGGAGGGCCCATCAGCATAACGCCTTTGGGGATGCGCGCGCCCAGCTCATTGAATTTCTTAGGATTTTTCAAAAATTCCACGATTTCGACCAGTTCGGCTTTTTCTTCATCCGCACCGGCCACATCGGCAAATGTAGTCTTTTTGCCATCCTCCGCCGTTCGGATCTTCGCCTTGGCAAAGTTCATGGCTTTGCCGGTTCCCCCACCGGCCTGGCGCATCATCATGAACCACAAAAAGATCATCGCGCCAATCAACAACAGATACGGCAGCATACTAAGCCACCAGGGCGCGTCTTTGGGGCGGATGAAATCAGTCTTCATCACCGCGTCCGGATGATGCTCGTTGTAAGCGTCGATCAATTCTTTGGTATCTTCATAGAACATGTTGACGCTGGCGACCCGGTAACTGATAATCGCCGTTTTTCCCGCGTCATTTTGAATTTTCATGCTCATCTCGCCGCTGCTGACATCAAGCGTAAATTCCTGAACCTGCTCTTTTTCAAAGTAGGAGATGATTTCATAATACTTTGGCTGTTCCTGGTCCGACATCATGGA
>JBJEQT010000060.1:0-16071 GCA_051881895.1 Oscillospiraceae bacterium | reverse complement strand
TCTGTTCACCGACCGCTATCTGGAGCACCGGCAGACAATGCCAAAAAAACAGGCCATTGTGGAAACCGTTTCTTCCGTTACAACCTCGGTTCTGACCTCTGGCACGGTGCTGTCCGTCGTCGGATTCCTGCTGAGCTATCTTTCCAGCCACGGCATCCTGTCGCAGCTCGGCCGTTTCCTCGGACGAGGAACGCTGTTTTCCATGACCAGCGTATTTTTCGTGCTGCCCGGTTTGCTCTACCTGTTTGACTGGTTCATCCAGAAAACCACAATGAAACTTCATTTTTATCATCCCCGAAAGGAGCGAAATTCCAATGAGAACCCCAAAATACACGCCTAAGCATATCCGAAAGAAAACGGCTGACCCCGCCAAAAGAATATTGCCGGTTCTTCTGTCCTTTTTGCTGCTGACCGACGCCGTTACCCCTGCCTTTGCGGCCGGTACTTCTTCTGCGAAAGAAGAAGTCATTTATATGAATCTTGCGGCCGACGGCTCTGTCAAAGATGTGTATGCCGTCAATATTTTTGATGGCGGTGATATTACCGATTACGGCGAGTATTCCGCTGTTGAGATGCTCAACACCATGGATCAAATCACGCAAAAAGGCGATACCATTACCTTTTCTTCCTCTGCCGCCAGAGTGTATTATAAAGGCAAGATGACCAGCACTGTTGTTCCGTGGAATATCTCAATCAAATATTTTATAAACGGTGCGGAGTATGCGGCTGACGAGGTTGCCGGAAAGAGCGGCAAGCTGGAAATCAAATTTAAGGTAACCAAGAATGAATCCTGCTCCGGCAATTTCTTTGACGATTACGCTTTACAGGCAGCTTTCACACTGGATACGGAGAAATGCCGCAACATCAAGGCAACGGATGCTACTCTTGCCAATGTGGGCAGCAAAAAGCAAATTTCTTATACCATGCTGCCGGGCGAAGGAAT
This sequence comes from Oscillospiraceae bacterium, assembly GCA_051881895.1. Classification (GTDB taxonomy): domain Bacteria; phylum Bacillota; class Clostridia; order Oscillospirales; family Ruminococcaceae; genus UBA3818. The sequence continues at coordinate 15,128 of JBJEQT010000060.1, read as the reverse complement.
CGATACTTCCATTACGGCCGATGTAACGGATTTCGAAATGTCGGCTGTTTCCATCAACGGTGTTCCGCTTTCTCTGAACATTGAAGTGGACGATGAAGAGCTGATGGATCAGGTAACGGAACTTCTTGATGCGATTGCAGAGCTTGACGACGGTGCAGGCGAGTTGAATGACGGCGTATCGGAATTGCAGGATGCCGCGAAAGACGATTTGCAGCCGGGCGTAGAAGAACTCGTTGGCGGCGCTGCCGAACTCCGTAACGGCGCCGGCAAATTGAACGATGGCGGGGACGCTCTGAAAGACGGTACGGGGGAATTGAAAAATGGTGCAGCCGAGTTGAATGACGGCGTTCGTTCCCTGTATGACGGTATCGCCTTGGCGCAGTCCGGCCTTGCGCAACTAAACGAAAAATCGTCGGATTTAACAAACGGTTCCGCTGAAATAAAAAAAGCTTTGCTTACCATTCAGAAAGAACTGTCTGCGGTTTCTGTTTCAACGGAACAGATTGATCAGTTTGTTTTTGGCTCTTCGCAGATCAAAGCAGGAATAGATTCTCTGTATGAGGGTGTAACAGCTCTGCAAAATAATGTCAGTTTCGCTGCCTACAAAGCAGCTATGAAGCAGAACAGCTTGGATATTGACGACTTGCAAACCGCCAATGCGCAAACAATGGAAACGCTGTCAGCGCAGATTACCACTTTAAACGAACAGATTGCATCCTTAGAGCAAGTGGGCGGCGATCCGGAACAAATCGAACAACTCAAAGCGTCTGCCGAGCAGCTGCAAGGCGTTGTTACGCTTTTGCAGGGCAACAGTACGGCAATGAACGGTATGGACGCCTACCTTACACAGATCAGTGCGGGTATCAGTGAAATTGCAACCGGCGTTAACGACCTGAAAACCAATTATGCCACAATGGATGCAGGGATCAATGAACTAGCCAATCAGGTAAAAGGGCTTGTTTCCGATATGAACGAGCTGAAAGCCGGAATGGATATTCTTGTCACGGAATACGGAAAGCTGGATACGGGTATAAACGAATATACGGGCGGCGTGGCGCAGGTGGTTGCGGGTTATTCAGAGATCGTCACCGGTGCGGGAGAGCTTCTTGCCGGCAGCAATGAACTAAAGGCCGGTACTGCTGCGCTTTACAGCAAGACAGGCGAGTTGCTGAACGGTATCGTGGAATTCTACGAGGCTACCGGTACACTCAAGGATGGTACGGGCGAGCTGGCCGACGGTGTTGCCGAGCTGATCGATGGAATAAAAGAGCTTTATGACGGGTCCGCCGAGCTGAAAGACGGTACAGCTGAAATGCGCGGGGAAACCGATGGAATGGATAACGAAATTTCCGACAAGATTGATGAAATGATCGAAAGCATTACCGGCGGAAATTCCGAAGCGGTTTCCTTTGTCAGCGAGAAAAATACAAATGTGGAGGCTGTACAGTTTGTGATTCAGACAGAAGCCGTGGAGATCGATGGCACTGAAACCTTCGTTCCGGCTGTTAAAGAGGAGTTGACCTTCTGGCAGAAAATTCTCCGCCTGTTTGGACTGTATTGATATCAAAACAGAACCGTTTGCGTGCTCAATCTATAAAAAAGACGACAGGGAAAACCCTGTCGTCTTTTTTATGAACTATACGGGAAAGCGGCAAGATAAACGGCCGCCTTGCAGGCCCCGACAAACGGGCTGAGGAGATAGCCTCGCACGTACGTCAGGAAAGCTTTTCTGATATGCCGTGGATAAGGGAATCCTAATTGGCTCCCTCAATGATTTCTTCCGCTTTTACATGGTCGGAGGAACCGGCCGTAATAATCTCGACAAATGTGTTTTTGTCGTGCAGATAATAGTGTTTCAGATGCGCGTTGGAATCCTGCGGGATGGTGCTGATCGCATAGCCTTTGTATTTCCCGATGCTCCAAACTTGCGGCAGGGAAATTTCGCTCATTTCATCCTGCATTTTATCAAACAGGCCGAAGGCGAAGTTTTCCAGGCTGTATTCGTTGCGGTCCTCCTTGACGGAAATACGGCAGGTCTCCAATGTTTTTCCGTTCAGCAAAAAGATTTCTTCCGTTGTATAAGCTTCCGGCTGAGAACACAGCAGATTTCCTTCTTCATCCACATAATTATGGAGTAGCTTTACATCCTGGGCAATGGCCGCGGCTTCTTCATCCGTTATTACAAACCAAGGCGCGGGGAAGGAGAAGGAAAGATTCATCGACGGAATGGAAACAGCATCCCCCTCCACCTTAACGCAATAATCCGCGGAGGAACCGGTACATCCCGCCAACAAGGGGATCAGCACGGCCACAGCCAGCAGCAGGGAAATGAAACGATGGGTTTTTATCATACAGACAAATTCCTTTCTGATGTGAAATAGCAAGGGAAGCGTCAGTTTTTTGCCGCAGTCAGCAAAGCTTCCCGACGGCCGGGAAAGAAAAATTCCAGCGCGTATTGCAAGGACTGATCCCAGAAGCCCCACTCATGGGTGCCGGGCCACTCCCGATAGGAAAATTCATACGGCAGCGATTGGATGACGTCCCGAAAACGGGTATTATGCGAATACAGAAAATCTTCTGTTCCGCAGGTGACCATCACCTTTGGACGCTGCTGCTCGGGAAGACGGGCGGTTTTTTCCACCAGATAAAACAAATCATCCTCCGGCTTTATTACAAGATCCTCGCCGAAAATCGCCTTTGCTTCTTCCAGCAGCCCAGGCTCTGTCTGGGAAAGGGTAGCGCGCAGCGCTTCCATATCCAGGCATCCGGAAAATCCGGCGCACCCCGCAAACAGGTCGGGACGGCGCAGGCCTAATTTAATCGCCCCATAGCCGCCCATGGAAAGACCGGCCACAAAACGCTCTTCCCGCCGGGCGCTCAGGTGGAACATCCGCTGACAGGCAGACGGCAACTCTTCCGTAACGTAAGAAAAATAAGAAAGGCCCATGGCCATATCCGTATAAAAGCTGCGCTGCACTTCGGGCATTACCAACGCGACACCGTAGGCGTTCGCATACCGCTCCGCTGAGGTCATGCGGGTCCAGACGTCCGCGTTTTCCCCATGCCCGTGCAGCAGGTAAACAACAGGGCATTCCGCTTCCGGCACCGCAGCCCGGTCAAAGGGCAGAACGACCGTAAGGCCGGTATCCATGCCCAGCGAGTGAGAACGCAGAGAGCCTTTGAAAAAAGCCATAAAAAGCCTCCTTTTCAAAAGATGGGCCGGCTTGCTGTCCGGCCAGTAGCCATATTCTAGCACTTTGCGCGGGAAAAAACAACATCAGAGTCTCAAAAGGCGGCTGATATTTCCGGAAAAGATCGCTTCCTTTTCCGAATCAGAAAGGTCCAGCGCCTCGATCATCGCCTTTTCTGTCCGCGGGTCGCTCCAGGGACAATCGCTGGCGAACAGGATTTTGTCCGCTCCGTGGGCTTTGATGATCCGCTCCAACTGGATGGGATCGATCTGGCCGGCGCAGCAGGCGGTGTCCAACCAGACCGGGGCGCCCACCAGCCAGCGCTCCACATCGTCCCACAGGCGCATTCCGCCCATGTGGGCGAGAATCAGCTTCAATCCGGGGCAGGCATCCAGCACCTGGCGGCAGGCGCGGGGCCGGCAATGGATATGTTCGGGAGAAAGCGGGTCAAAGCCTGCATGGACGACCACGCACAATTGAAGATCCCGCGCTTTTTGAAAGATGGGCAAAACGCGGGGCTCATCCATATCGAAGTTCTGGTAATCCGGGTGCAGCTTTATGCCCTTTAGGCCCAAAGCCGCGATCCGCTCCAGTTCCGCCTCCCAATCGGGCGCGTCCGGATGCACCGAACCAAAAGGAATTACCGTATCAGAAGCGATGGAGGCGCAAAAATCATTGATGGATTTCTGCTGGGATGGTTTGGTAGCGATATTTAAGAAAACACCTTTGTCCACCCCCCACTCCTGCATTTTTTCCAAGGTGGAAGACAGCGTTCCGTCGGTCTGGTTGTCGTATCCCGAGACCGCCGCCAATTTTGGGATTACTTTGGGGGCCAACGGGTCGGGGAAAATATGAACATGAGAATCAATGAGCATGAAAAACGACCTCTCTGTCTGTGAACGAATAGAATATGTATCGTTATTTACTTTTTATTATACCCACACTTTCCTTTATAAGCAAGGGCAGGGCCGAGGGTCCGCTCCCTTTACAGAGGCGCGGTTTTGTGATATTTTGGAAGTTGGAAAGAGGGGACGCATATGACCGAAAATTTTGCGCACAGGGGATTCAGTGCCGCCTATCCGGAGAACACCATGCTTGCGTTTCAAAAGGCGCTTGAGGCAGGCTGCCACGGGATCGAGATGGATGTGCATCTGAGCGCCGATGGAGAGCTGGTGGTCATCCACGATGAACGGGTAGACCGCACTACCGACGGCAGCGGATGGGTCGGCTGCATGCGATTTGACCAGCTGCGGCGGCTGAACGCTTCCGGCCAGAGCGAAAAGCAGGCGGGCCGAACCCAGATCCCGGCGCTGCAGGAAGTGCTGGAGTGGTGCAGGCAGACCGGACTGCGGCTGAATCTGGAGCTGAAGACCAATGTCTGCGAGTATCCGGGAATCGAACAGAAAGTCATCGATATGGTTTTCGGCATGGGCATGCAGGAGCGGATTATTTTATCTTCTTTTAATCATTACACCATGCTGCGGTGCAAAAAAATTGCGCCGCAGATACCCTGCGGTGCGTTGGAAGAAAGTTGGATTGTCGATTTGGGCGGATATGTGAAAAACCTGGGCTTGGAGTGCGTACATCCGCAGCACTGGTATTTGACCGATGAGAATATGGCCCAGTTAAAAAAGCAGGGCCTTCGCGTCCATACCTGGACCGTGAATGAACCGGAGCAGATGCGCCGTCTGATCCGGCTTGGAACCGATATCGTTATCACCAACCATCCGGACCGGATGGCAGAGGAGCTGCGGAATAATCCGGCGGCGGTGTAGGCCGGGCAGACAAAAATGCAGGAGCAAAAAAACAAAGACCGGATAAAAAATCTACAGGATTTTGTCCCCCTGCTCACTTCGATTTCGGAAGAAAATACCGGTTCAACCGGAAAAAAGGGCAGAAAAAAAGGCTGATTGATGAGGTCAGCCCTTTTTCCCGGTTAAAATTATCTATTAGGAGAAGCAATAAGATGAGGAACAAATTTAATGTTGTTGTCCTGATGAGTCTATTATAGCCATACTTGGCGGATTTGTAAACAGTTTTTTGTGCAAAAATACAAAAACCGGGATTAACGACGAAAGAACAATCCGATTTTTGGCGTTTTCTCCTAAGTATTTTGTAGGTCATCTTTTATATTTTGCGCTATTTTGCCAAAGGAGAAGAAGTATTTTGGAATATCAACAGGTTTTGCCAGCTGTTTTTGTCAATCGTCCCAACCGATTTGTGGCAATCTGCACATTGGAAGGAAAGCAGGTTGCTGCACATGTAAAAAATACGGGCCGCTGCCGGGAGCTGCTGATCCCGGGCACACCGGTACTTTTGCAGCATCATCCGGAGCCGGGGAGAAAGACGCAGTATACGCTTACCCATGTGCAAAAGGGGGAGCGGCTGGTACATATCGATTCCCAGGCGCCGAATCGGCTGGTGGAGGAGGCGCTGCGGCAGGGCAGACTGACGCTGCCGGGATTGGGGACGCCGCAGCTGATACGCCCGGAGACTTTTTACGGCGAATCTCGTTTTGATTTTTATATGGAAGCCGGGGAAAAGAAGGCTTTTGCGGAAGTGAAAGGCGTAACGCTGGAGCAGGACGGATGGGCCAGGTTCCCCGATGCGCCTACCGAGCGGGGCGTAAAGCATTTAAAGCATCTTGCCCGTGCAGCGGCGCAAGGGTATTTGTGCTACGCGATTTTTGTCATCCAAATGAGCGGGATCAAAGGCTTTTCGCCGAACTGGAGCACCCATCCCGCTTTCGGTGAAGCTTTGCTGCAGGCGAAAGACGCAGGGGTGATCCCGCTGGCATTTGAGACAAAGGTACAGCCGCAAAGGGTCGAATTGGCCGGACCGGTAATGATCGATTATAGGAAAGGAAGAAAAGAACCATGCTGACCGATACCAAAAAAATGCTGAACAAAGCCAGGGACGGAGGATATGCCGTGGGCGCGTTCAACGCGGAAAACGCCGAAATGGTTTTTGCAATCGTAGAGGCGGCGCAGAAATGCAAAGCGCCGGTCATCGTCCAGACGACCCCATCTACGCTGCGCTATCTTCCGCCGGCGTGTTTTGCGGGTATTGTCGCCGCAGCGGCAAAAAACGCATCGGTGCCGGTAGCGCTCCATCTGGATCATGGGGACAGCCTGGAACTGGTGAAAGAATGCCTGGACGCGGGATATACTTCGGTCATGTTCGACGGTTCCCGCCTGCCTTTTGACGAAAACGCCGACCTTACGGCCCAGGCGGTGCAGATGGCCCGGGCCTGCGGCGCCAGCTGCGAGGGGGAATTGGGCACTGTCGGCGGAAAAGAGGATTCGTTGGAAACGCAGGTAGGAGCGTATACCGATCCGGAACAGGCGGCTGTTTTTGCCGGCAGATCCGGCGTAGACAGCCTGGCGGTAGCGGTGGGGACTGCCCATGGCGTTTACCGTACGGCTCCAAAGCTGGATTTGGCCCGCATTCCGCTGATCCAGGCCGCGGCGAATCTGCCTCTGGTGCTGCACGGCGCCTCCGGCCTTGCGGATTTTGTCGTGCGGGACGCAGTGGCAAAGGGGATGGCCAAGGTCAATTTTGCAACTGAACTGCGGCAGGCATTTACCGAAGCAGTCCGCAAAGCTTTGGCGGATGACCCGCAGATGTTCGACCCCAAAAAATATCTGCTTTTGGGAAGACAGAGCGTGCAGAAGCTGGTGGAACAAAAGATTCAGGTCTGCGGCGCGGTTGGGCAGGCGTAACGGTTTGCAAAAGAAAAAACAGCATTTTCCGAAAAGTTGACGGCGGATTTTCTTTGTGCTATTTTATTTAAATAATAAAAAAGCTGGAGAGATAGCCATAAAAACAAATGATACCGATTCGAGGAGGGGATTTTTGCATGAACATCAAAATCACGGCAGACAGTACCTGTGATTTGTCGAAAGAACTGGTTGAAGAAAATGAAATCGAAATCCTTCCGCTGTATGTCGTCAAGGAAGGGGTATCCTACCGGGACGGGTTGGAGATTGCGCCGCAGGATATCTTTGATTTTGTAGAGCAGGGAAATGAACCGTGTAAAACCGCGGCGGTCAGCGTGGCGGATTATGAGGATTGTTTTTCCCGCCTTTCTCCCCAGTACGATGCGGTGATTCATATCAATATCAGCGCGGAGTTTTCCAGCTGCTATCAAAACGCCTGCCTGGCGGCGCAGCAGTTTTCCAATGTATATCCGGTGGATTCCCGCAACCTTTCCACCGGCAGCGGACATATCGTCATAGAAGCGGTGCGCCTGGCAAAGATGGGGCTGTCCGCGCCGGATATCGTTCGCCGGCTGCAGGGTTTGACCGGCCGGGTGGAAGCGAGCTTTCTGATCGACAGCCTGGAATATCTGCACAAGGGAGGGCGCTGCTCCTCTTTGGCTGCGCTGGGGGCCAATCTGCTTCACCTGAAGCCTTGCATCGAGGTAGTGGACGGGAAAATGAAGGTGGGCAAAAAATACCGCGGGACGTTTGAAAAATGTCTGCTTGCATATGTGAAGGAACGCCTGGAGGGCCGGGATGATCTGGTGACCGACCGGATTTTCGTGACCCATACGCCCTGCGATGCCAAAACCGTGGAAGCGGTGAAAAAGAGCGCAAAACAGTACGGCGGATTTGTCCAGGTCACCGAAACGCAAGCGGGATGCACCATATCCAGCCATTGCGGGCCGAACACGCTGGGCGTGTTGTTTATTCGAAAGTAAGGCGTAAAACACCATGGATTTTTTGAAAAGCTTAAAATGGAACGCGGCGGCGATTTCCATTGGTTCGGTGTTTTTGGGGATCATTTTGACAGGATGGCCCGCCATGGCCGCCCGAACGGTTTGCTATCTGCTGGCGGTGGTGTTGGCGCTCGGGGCTTTCAGCTATCTGCTCAGCTATCTCAGCGGGCGCAGGCACGGCCTGCCGTCCGGGATGGACCTGGCAATCGGCCTGCTGCTGGTATTGGCGGCGGCTTTTGTAGCGGCCAGGGCGGACAGTATCATCGGGCTGATACCGCTGGTGATAGGCGCGGTATTCGCTGTGAACGGGGCGGTAAAACTGCAGCGGTCGTTGGAACTCAAGCAGGTGGGATACCGCGGATGGGGCATAGTCATGCTTTATGCGGTTTTGACCATTGGTTTTGGCGTTGTGCTGTTATTTAACCCCTTTTCCGCAGCTACGGCCATGATTCGGATTTTGGGAATCGGTTTTTTGGTCAGCGGCATTACCGACATTGTGACAATGTGCAGTGTTTCCCGTCAGGTCCGAAAAAATATGCTGCCCGGCGTCAGCCGGTCGGACAAAGAGTTTGAATGAAAGAGCGGAACATCCGCTCTTTTTTCTTTGCCCCGGCCCAACCGCGCCGTGGCGCCTTGGTATCGCCGCGGCCGGTTTTATTTGCCAAAAGAAAAAGCAAAGTGCGGCGTGTTTTTCTTTTTTTCGATTGTGACAAAGTGGTATCATAGAAAGAAAAATTTTCTTTTTTTGTAGCAAAAAGAGAACTTCCGGCGTTTTCTTTTACAAAGAGAGAAAACATAAGCCACAAAGGAGGAAGGAAAATGGAAGAGTTGAAAAAATGGGTGATTTCGGTATTATTATACTTATTTTAGTTCCATAATCGATCTGCGTTGGAAAACAGCACCCCAGCAAAAAAAGAGCCGTTTCGGCTCTTTTTTTGCATGCGGTGGTATTTTTTGCTATGATGAAGAAAACCGAAAAAAAGCTGAGCGGATGGAGCGCAAAAACTGGTCCGGCGCATACTTGGCAGGCGCTGAGAATTGGCAGTTGGGTTGGAGCCGTATTGGGCATAACGCTGGCCAATTGGCAGCGGGGAGAAGTGTCGGCGGCCGGGTTCGGATGGACCGTATTAGGATGCGGCATTGGCAGCCTTTTGGTGTCGGCCGTTTTTTCGCAGTCAAGCTGGCGGCACAGAAAAGAAAGGACCGGAAAGCCGGTTCATAAAAATCAGGAGGGAAAAGGATGAGGCATGTTGGAACAGTCAGGCTGGAAACGCCGCGGTTGGTGCTGAGAAGGTTCCGGGAAGATGACGCGGTGCCCGCTTTCCGAAACTGGGAGAGCGATGAGAAAGTGACGGAATTTTTGCGCTGGTCCCCCTGCCAAACCCCGGAAGAGACCAGAAAAATTCTGCAAGACTGGATTATCAGTTACGCCAAAATGAATTTTTACCAATGGGCGATCGTGTGTAAAGATGGGCCGGACGAGCCGATCGGGACCATCGGCGCTGTGGGAATGGATGAGAGGATCGGTATGGTGGAAATCGGCTATTGCATTGGGCGAAGATGGTGGGGAAAAGGGATTGTGACCGAGGCGTTCCGGCGGATTATTCCCTTTTTCTTTGAGCAGGTGGGGGCCAACCGCATCTGCGCGCAGCACGACCCGAACAACCCGGGCTCCGGGCGGGTCATGGCCAAGAGCGGTCTTTGCTATGAGGGAACATTGCGGCAGGCGGACTACAATAACCGGGGAGTGGTGGACGCTGCGGTGTACAGCATTCTGGCGGAAGAATACCGGTCTGAAGATTATGACCGATAAGCCAAAAACAGAAGAAAAACGCGGTCTGCGGCCAAAATCAAAAGGGGATTTGGCGGCAGGCTGGCGGACGGGATAAAAAACACCCCGGCCAGCACCCAGTGGATGCGGCCGGGGTATGTTTTTGACAGATGGCGCAAATCAGACGTTAAAGCGGAACAACACCACATCGCCGTCCTGGAATACGTATTCCTTGCCCTCGGAGCGGACCAGGCCTTTTTCCTTGGCGGCAGCCATAGAACCGCAGGCTTCCAGGTCGTCGAAAGCCACAACTTCCGCCCGGATGAAGCCTTTTTCAAAGTCCGAATGGATTTTGCCCGCCGCCTGAGGTGCTTTGGTCCCTTTTTTGATGGTCCAGGCACGAACCTCCTGCTTGCCGGCGGTCAGATAGGAAATCAGGCCCAGCAGCTCGTAACCCTTTTGAATCAGACGGTCCAGACCGGAGGATTCCAGCCCCAGCTCGTCGAGGAAAAGCTGTTTGTCCTCTTTGGACATATTGGCGATGTCCTCTTCAATTTTGGCGCAGATGGGCAGCACCAAGGAGCCTTCCGCCTCGGCAATCTCGCAGACCTGTCGGTAGAAAGGATTTTCCTCCAAAGAGCCGAGAAAATCATCCTCGCTCAGATTGGCCGCATAAATGACCGGTTTGGCGGACAGAAGAGAGATGGAAGAGAGAATCTGCTCTTCCTCATCGCTGTTGGTTTGGAACGAGCGGGCAGATTTTCCCTGTTCCAGATGGGCTTTGAGCCGCTGCAGCAGCTCCACTTCCTCCAGATATTTCTTATCGGCTTTCGCCGCTTTCTGCGCTTTGTCGATCCGGCGTTCCAACACGTCGAGATCGGAGAAGATCAATTCCAGGTTAATGGTCTCAATATCCCGGGCAGGGCCGATTTCGCCGTCTACATGGATGATCTCGGTGCTTTGGAAGCAGCGGACCACATGGATAATAGCGTCCACTTCCCGGATGTGGGACAGAAACTTGTTGCCGAGCCCCTCGCCCTTGGAGGCGCCTTTCACCAGACCCGCGATATCCACAAATTCGATGATGGCGGGGGTGTATTTATCCGGGTCGTACATCTTTGCCAGCACGTCCAGCCGCCGGTCCGGCACCGCCACTACGCCTACGTTAGGCTCAATGGTGCAGAATGGATAGTTGGCCGACTCGGCGCCGGCATTGGTAATAGCGTTGAAAAGGGTGCTTTTGCCCACGTTGGGCAGACCCACGATACCTAATTTCATCTTGACATTTCGTCCTTTCAAAACGTTGTATAGGTTCTTTTTTCGGCGGCGTATGCCTTTTTTCCCGGAAAACCTCTATACAAACGGGTTTTTACAAACTATAATTATACATAGAAAAAGCGGCTGCGGCAAGAGCGTTTCAGAATATCTGCAAAAGGTTTATAAATTTGTAACCTTTCACGCTTTTTTTCGGGTATAATGGTATTCAGAATGCGGCGTTCGGGCTTTGCCCGGGCTGGCAAGGAGGTAACAATATGGCAATGGGAAAGGTCCTGGTTGCGGACGATGATAAAAATATCTGCGAACTTTTGCGGCTTTATCTGGTGAAGGAAGGATTTCAGGTCGTTCTGGCCGGCGACGGGGAGGAAGCCCTTGCCCGTTTTTCGGCGGAAAATCCGGATATTATCCTTTTGGATGTGATGATGCCCAGGCTGGACGGATGGCAGGTCTGCCGGGAAATCCGTAAAAAATCGGAATGCCCGATTATTATGATCACTGCCAAGGGCGAGACCTTTGACAAGGTGCTGGGGCTGGAACTGGGCGCCGATGACTATGTGGTAAAGCCGTTTGAAACCAAGGAGATCGTGGCCCGGATCAAAGCGGTGCTGCGCAGAACCGGAAAGAGCGCCGCGGAAAACGATATCAAGGAAGTCAGCTACGACAAGCTGGTGGTCAATATGACCAAGTATGAGCTGAAAGTGGATGGAAAAGTGGTGGATACCCCGCCCAAGGAACTGGAACTTCTGTATCATCTGGCCAGCAATCCCAACCGGGTATACACCCGCGACCAACTGTTGGACGAGGTGTGGGGGTTTGAATATTATGGCGATTCCAGAACGGTAGACGTGCATGTGAAACGCCTTCGCGAAAAGCTGGAGGGTGTTTCGGACAAGTGGACACTCAAAACGGTTTGGGGCGTTGGCTATAAATTTGAAGTAAAAGAGTAATCTTTCACAGAAGGGCTTTTCCCGCGGCAGCCGGTGCCTTTTGAGTGCCGGCTGCCGCGGTTTTCTATTTCGGAAGGACGGATTGTTCGATGCAGAAAAATTTATTTACCAAATATTTTACCATCTGTACTGGTATGATTTTGGCGAGCATCACGGTGCTGGGCGCTTTGCTGATGGGATTTGCGTCTCAGTATTTTCGCAGCGACAAGCTGAAAGTGCTGGACCGGTATGTAAGCCAGGCGGCAGCTTTGACATTAACCGATTACCAAAAGAATAACTATCTGTATGTAGATGAAAAAACGTTAACTTCGGTCTATTCCGTATTGGCCGACGCGATTGAAGCGACAATTTTTCTTTCTGATACCGAGGGGAAAATTTTAATCTGCACAGATACGGATCTGTTTGTCGCGGGGCAGAATACTGTGCCGGAAAGCATTCTGAAACAGACGGCGAACGGCAGCTATCAGGAAACAGGCCGGTTAGGCGGCGCATATAAAAGCAAAAATTACACAGTAGCGCGGCCAATCGGGCTGCCAAACGGACAAATTACAGGATTTGTATTTATATCCGCTTCCGCCAGCAGCCTGAGTATTTTTTTGGGACAGCTTCTCAATATGTTCTTACTAAGTTCCCTGACAATGGTCGTCATCGCTTTTATTGTCATCTATTTTGTGACGGCCCGTATGGTAAAGCCGCTGCGGGATATGCTGGCCGCAACCCAGAGCTTTTCCAGGGGGGATTATACGGCACGGATACAGGTCAACAGTAGCGATGAGATCGGCCAGCTGGCCAATGAATTTAACTATATGGCGGAGGCGCTGGCACGCAATGAGGCGATGAACCGCAGTTTTGTGGCCAATGTTTCCCATGAGTTGAAAACGCCGATGACTACCATCGGCGGATTTGTGGATGGCATTCTGGATGGAACCATCCCGGCGGAAAAGCACCATCAGTACCTGGCTATCGTATCCGATGAGGTGAAGCGCCTGTCCCGCATGGTCCGGTCCATGCTGGATCTGGCCAAGATCGAAGCGGGGGAGATGAAGCTGAATCCGGCGGAATTCGATTTGAACAGTACCGTTTGCCAAGTGATTTTCAGCTTTGAGCAGGCGATTGAGGCAAAAAACCTGGATATCATCGGGCTGGACGTGGATAAAATCATGGTCAGCGCCGACCCGGACCTGATGCATCAGGTGGTCTACAACCTGATTGAAAACGCAGTGAAGTTCGTCAATGAGGGCGGATACATCGAGGTGAAATACCACAGCGACGGCGCACGCACATTGGTGGCAATCCGCAATTCCGGCGCCGGAATCGCGCCGCAGGATCTGCCCAACGTATTCGAGCGCTTTTATAAGACCGATCGCTCCCGCAGTCAGGACAAAACGGGTGTGGGGCTGGGCCTTTACATCGTGCGCACGGTGATTCAGCTGCACGGCGGAGAAATCCATGTCAGCTCCAAAGAAGGGGAATATACGGAATTCGCATTTTCTGTTCCCAGCGCCGGAACAAAAAATTCACAAAATTTATTTAGAAAAAACGGATAATTCCCCATTTTTTTTAAAGAGTCTGTTACGCAATAGACATATTTTCTTTCTATAATAAGATCAGTTAAAAAAACAGCGGCGGATCCTGCGGGATGCAAAGCTTTTTCAGGATACAAAGGAGGAATAGAGCATGAATGACATGGAAAACAATAACATGACCGGCTCTTTGGAAAACAATCCCTTGGCTGACGAAACCGCAGCGGCAGGCCCGGAAGAAGTGGCTGCCGGTCCGGCACAGGAAAGCCAGGCTTATCAGTATCAGCCGCCGGTGAACCGGCAGGCGCCGCCTCCCGGCGGATACCCCTTCGCACAGCATCCGATGGCGGGTACGGGGCAGATCCCTCCGCAGGGGCCGAATCCCGCGGATCAGTGGAGCTTTCCAGAGTACGGCGGCCCGCAAAAACCGCCGAAAAAGAAAAGCGGAAAAGGCCTGAAGATCTTTGCGGGAATTGTCGGGGCTTTGCTGGGCGTTACGGTGCTGAGCTTTGCCGTATTCGGCATTTACAGTTTGGTGGTGCCGCAGCAAAATGTGGTGGAACCGCCGGCGCAGTCTCAAAATAAAGAGGAACTTCCCGCGAACGAGAATGTCCCCGAACTGCAGACCAACAGCAAGCCGTCGGATAACACGGTTTCCACCGACGGGACGCTGACCACGGCGCAGATCAACGAAAAAGTGGCGCCGTCGGTAGTCGGTATTGTGCAGTACCAGTCCAACTATTTTGAGCCGACGGGCGAGGGCTCCGGCATTATCCTTTCGGAAGACGGCTATATTGCCACCAACGCCCATGTGATCGAGGGTGCGGATAGCCTCGAAGTCGTCCTCAGCGACGGCACGACCTATAAAGGAACAGTCGTCGGCTACGACAGCAAAACCGACCTGGCAGTCGTTAAGATCGACGCTTCCGGCCTAATCCCCGCGGAGCTGGGCGTTTCCAGTGAGCTGAAAGTCGGCGAAAAGGCCATTGCCATCGGCAATCCCGGCGGATTGACCTACGCGGGTTCCGTTTCTGAGGGCATTATCTCCGGCCTGAACCGTTCTTTGCGGGCGGCAACGGATGGATATACCATGGACTTTATCCAGACTGACGCAGCCATCAGCCCCGGCAACTCCGGCGGCGCGCTGGTCAACGAATTCGGCCAGGTCATCGGCATTAATTCCCAGAAGCTTGCCGCCGACGGATATGAAGGCATTGGATTTGCCATCCCCATTGACGAAGCGCTGCCGATTTTGAAAGATCTGATGAATTACGGCAGAGTTACCGGACGGGTAAAACTCGGTATTTCCGCCTATGCGATCAATGAATATGTTGCCAGCGTCAACGGAATCCCCAGCGGTATCCTGATTGACAGCATCGACTCCAACTCCACCCTTTTGGACGCGGGAGTACAGGCCGGCGACGTCATTACCCAGGTGGAAGGTACCGCAGTCAACAGCTTCACCGCCTTGTCCGACGTACTGCGCAATTATGCGCCGGGTGACCAGGTGAAAATGACGATTTTCAGAGCGAGCAGGTCTTCTTACGGCAGCTCCCGCTACAGCTATTCCTATGGCGGGCAGACCGTTCAGGGAAGCACTTTTGAAGTGACGGTAACGCTGATGGAGGATACCGGAACAACTTCCTCCGCCGGATTGCAGAACAACAGCACGCAAAAATAAAGAGACTTAGCCGTATG
>JBJEQT010000059.1:0-3560 GCA_051881895.1 Oscillospiraceae bacterium | reverse complement strand
AGATAGAAAAAACGCCTTTATTTTCCTGGAGGGACGGATTCATGAAAAAACAGCGAACGTTTTATGCCTTTTTCTGTGCATTTGCCGTTATTCTGCTTTGCATTCCGAGTGTGCAGGCTTCAACGATATCCGATTCGGCTTTGTATGATAATGGCACCGGATTGGGATTCGGTCCGGGAAGCACTTCTCTTGCGTCGTCCGGCAGCGCAGAAGACTCACAGAATACGCCGGCCGATTCTGCCGCGTCTTCCCAGCAGCCTGCGGACGCTTCTTCATCCGCAAGTTCTTCTCAACCGACAGCGGAGCAGATCGCACAGCAGCAGGAACAGCAAAACAAGCTGGAGAATTTGAACCAGCAGATTTCCAATCTTCAGCAGCAGCAATCCGCTCTGCAGCAGCAAATCAACCAAACACAAGACCAAAAAGAAAAGGCTTCCATCCAAAAAGCCAATATTGACAGTCAGCTTTACAGCACCAGCCAGCAGATTCAACTGGTCAATCAAAAAATCGCGTTGCTGCAAAGCAATATTGACGAGGCCAATGAGCAAATCAACAGTCTGGAAGAAGAAATCGACGGCGAGTATGAAAAATTCAAAAGGCAGATCCGCAGCTCCTATATGGCGCCGGAATACTCTTTTTTAGAGTATCTGTTTGGTTCAGAAAGTTTTGCTGACTTTTCGGTCCGCATGGAAACAATCAGCCGGATTTCCGAACATGACCAATCGGTCATTGATCAGTTGGAAGGCCAGATTGAAGATTTGCATACGCTGCAGGAATCCTTAGCCGCGGATAAAAACGAACTGGAAGGCAGTACCTCTGAGCTGGAAGCGCTGAAAAGCCAGTTAAATGCCCAATCTGCCCAAGCCCAGGAATATATCAGCGATATTGACGCGATGGAAAAAGCTTTTCTGGCGGATACCGCCGCCTTACAGGCTAAACAGAAAGCCATTCAGGCGGAAATCGACCAGATTTATGCCAACCTGCAGTCCACCGGCGAATATCAGGGTGACGGCACCTGGGCATGGCCGGTACCCGGATACTCTTATATCTCCTCTTCTTATGGTTACCGCTTTCAGGGAACGGACTTCCACACCGGCATGGATATTGCCGGCAGCGGTACCAGCATCTATGGCGCCCGCATCGTCGCCTGCGGCGCAGGAACAGTTGTGAAAGTGCAAAACAACGGCAGCAGCGGTTACGGCTTATTCTGCATTATCGACCACGGCGGCGGGTATACCACTTTGTATGCCCATACCAGCAGCATTATTGTTTCCGTAGGAGATGTCGTAGAAAAAGGAGAGACCATTGGTTATGTTGGAAACTCCGGATGGGTGATTCCCTCTCCTACCCCTTCCAATCCAACAGGCGGCTCGCACTTACATATTGAATTTCGTATCAACGGCGTTCACCAAAATCCTACCAATTTCTTATATTAGCTTATAGAAAACAAAACCGGTATGGCTTTTGCCCATACCGGTAATTTTTTTGCGCAAAACATCTTCCCTGCGTTTTAGGTTATTCTGTTTCAGTTTATCGTCGTGGAGGTTTGATAAACCTGTTGTCAAACAGCTTTCTCATGATACTGTCCGCATGCAGCTTGGAAAGGATGGGATCACGCTTTGTCATGCGCTGAGCGAGAAGCATCTTTTCCCTTGCCAGCAGACAAAATGGTCATCGCTTGATTGACATCCTTGATAAAGGAGTAAACACAAAGCAATTCTTGTCAGTGTGATATCTGTTTGATTATGGGGAAGGCGGTTGATTCCGCAGCGCATCAATAAAAATAGCAATCAGACCGATATATCCGGCGAGGACCAGCGCGATCAGGGACAACAGCACAAGGCAAATGATGCGCAGTTTCGGCTTTTTTCGCAAATACCGAAAGGCCAGCACAAAGCCTGCCACAGCCAGTACCAGCAGCAAAACGGCAGTTCCCAACGTCATACGTTTGCCTCCTTTTTATAAAGTATATCATCCAAGCGCAGCGTGTCGATCATATCGCCAAACCACTTTAGCTCGCCTAAATACTTTTGCAGCAGCGTGTCATAATCCGCTTTCGTATCGTCCAACTTGAAGATGCTGCGATTGGGATCGACCGCAATATATATCTTTCCACGGCACAAAAAAGCTATATCCACCTGGCCATCGACCTTATCCGCCATTTTGAAAATATCTCCCATCATACGCGGTGTAAGGATTCTGAACAACGTAACAAAGACAAGTAAGTACCGTAACGCATACCAAAAGAAAATCAATCAGGCCATCTGGAACGATGAATAAATAAACGTACTTATGCATATTATCGTGAAAATTCCGTTTAAGACTTCACATATTATGCGATAAGGAGTGACAAGAGATTTTAACTGCTCATTTGTCATCCGTTTATCCCTTTCTTGTAGAGGGAATCCTCCACACGAAGCGTATCGACAATATCAGTGAACCAGTGCAGCTCGCCCAAAAATTTCTGCTGCAGTGCTTCTACATTCACATTATCTTTCCCAAGTTCAAAGAAGTCGCGCCCGGTCTGGACCGCAACTTGCATCTTTCCATCTCGCCGGAAAGATATGTAGATTGTGCCGCCGCTCTTGTCCGCCATGGCAGTAACATATTCCATCATATGCGGTGTGAGGATGTAGTACGCTTCCTGCGGATCATCCGCTGTGACGCAGAAGCGCTTGCTGAACTGCTCATTATCCATCGTGACCGTGCTTTTCATCTTTCTGCGGTCTTTTTTTGTCCACTCGGAGATATATACTTCGCCGGCAAGTTCCTTGCCAAAGTCGCAGATAAGCCACTGCCCCTTAAAGCATGTCGCGCTGCTTTTCTGCGTGTTTCCGTTTTCGTCGGTATACTCCGACTCATCGAGCAGCTCAATGTCGCTCAGCTCAATGTTCAGCCCTTTATAGACCGCCTTGATATGGTCGCTTCCCGTCGCCACATTATGAGAGAACGGAAACACCATATAGCCGGGTTCTACTCTTCCCCCCGGGTTATATTCCAAGGTATCTCCCAGTGCCTCCTTCAGCACACCGCCGATAATATTGTCGCTGAGGAGTTTTTTGATCTTACTGCCGTAGCTGGATGACATAATAAAAAATACAACTGCGGCTATCATGAAAACAAAGCCTAATGCTTTCTTTTCCGTAAAGTACCACGAGATAACCATAAGCGCGACGCAGCCGTAGGAAAGAATATCGATAAATATCTTTTGGGTTCTCAGGGATTTGATATTGCTTTCCAGCTGTTCATTCGTCATCGTTTGTTTTTCTTCCATGATAGATCTCTCCTTTATCAGAATGTCATTTTTACATCTTCACGTTTGCTTGCTTCTGCGGCGAAGAATTCCTTCGGCTGGCGCGAGCCTGCCAGCAGCTTGGCCGGGAACATAGCAATCGCCGTGTTGTAAGCGGTAACGCTGCTGTTATACAACCGCCGTGCCGCCTGCAAATGCTCTTCCGCGTCGCGGATCCCCCGCTGAAGCTCTACAAAAACATCGCTGGAACGAAGCTCCGGATAGTTCTCTGCCACGGCAAAGATCTTTCCGCTCAGGGTGTCCATCT
>JBJEQT010000058.1:0-3644 GCA_051881895.1 Oscillospiraceae bacterium | reverse complement strand
CAACCAAAAAGGCGGTGTTGGAAAAACAACTACCACTGTAAACCTCGCCGCCTGGATCGGCGCCAAAGGCAAAAAGGTCCTTTTGGTAGATATCGACCCACAGGGCAATGCCACCAGCGGATTCGGCATTAACAAACGCAGCCTAATGAAGTCCTCTTACGATCTGCTCATTGGTTCCGCTGCGGCAGAGGATATCATCCTCTCCACCGATTTTCAGAACGTAGACGTTCTGCCGTCCAACATCGCTTTGGCCGGAGCCGAAATCGAAATTGTGGAGATGGATGACCGCGCGATGCGGCTGAAAAAAGCGCTGGCTCCCATCAAAAGCCGCTATGACTTCATTTTCATCGACTGTCCCCCTTCTTTGGGATTGATCACCCTCAATGCCTTGGCCGCCAGCGATACGCTGATGGTGCCGATTCAATGTGAGTATTACGCGTTGGAGGGGCTGAGCCAACTGGTTGCCACCATTCGACAAGTGAAACGGCTTTACAATTCAACGCTGGACCTGGAGGGCGTACTGTTGACTATGTATGACGGGCGGCTGAATTTAACGGTGCAGGTGGTAGCGGAAGTGAAAAAGTTCTTTCCGCAGAAAGTCTACAAAACCACCATCCCTCGGAACGTGCGCCTGTCTGAGGCGCCCAGCTATGGGCAGCCTGCCCTTTATTTCGACCGGGCTTCCAAAGGTTCCATCGCTTATGGCGAACTGGCGGAGGAATTCTTATCCAAAAACCGCGGGTAATCCCGCAGAAAGGCGGAAATCTTTATGGCAGTCAGAAAAGGCGGCTTGGGCAAAGGCCTGGACGCACTGTTTATCGATAATACCACCGACAACGGTCCGGTAACACTGCGCATCTCCGAAATTGAACCGAACCGCAGCCAGCCAAGAAAGGAATTCGACGAGGCTGCGCTGGCGGATCTGGCGGATTCGATCCGGGAACACGGCGTCATCCAGCCTCTGCTGGTTCGTCCCCTGCCCACCGGCGGCTATCAGCTGGTAGCGGGCGAACGGCGCTGGCGCGCTTCCCGCATGGCGGGGCTCAGCGAGGTCCCGGTGGTCATTCGGGAGCTCTCCGACCACGAGACCATGGAGCTGGCTCTCATCGAAAACCTGCAGCGGCAGGACCTGAACCCGATGGAGGAGGCGCTGGGCTATCGGTCGCTGATGGACGAATATCAGATGACGCAGGAACAGGTGGCCAAGGTCATCGGCAAATCCCGGCCCGCTATCGCCAACAGCCTTCGTCTGCTGGCGCTGCCAAAGCCGGTAACCGAATGGATCCAGGAGGGAAAACTGTCCGCCGGGCACGGCCGGGCTCTGCTGGCGCTGGAAGAAGAAGCCGCCATCCTGGAAGCGGCACAAACCGCAATCAAAAAGCATTGGAGCGTGCGGGAGACCGAAAAAATGGCCCAATCCGCCCAAAAGCCGGCAAAATCGCCCGCTCGTCCGGAAAAGGATCACTACTATACCGAATTGGAGCTGGCGCTGACGCAGGAGCTGGGCCGCCAGGTGTCCATCACCGCCAAAGGGAAAAAGCAAACCCTGTCGGTGGAATTTTTTGACAAAGATGATTTGGCTGAACTGGCCGCCCGCCTGTGCGGCGATCAGGGGCAGCTATAAGCAGGAGGAACCATGCCATTTTTCGAAGAGTCTTTTCTCTTTTCCGCTTCTGAAGCAGATTTGTACCGGCGGATGAAGCTTTCTGCTGTGCTACGCCATATGCAGGACGCAGCCGGACGCCATCTGGACTCGTTGGGCTATTCTTATGAAAAACTAATGGAAAAGCATCAGGTATTTTTGCTTTCCAAAATGGAAATCCTGTTTGAAGGCAGTCCGGTGCCCGAGCAAAAAGTAACCGTCCGCACCCGTCCGCACCCAGCCAAAGGCGCGTACTTTTTGCGGGAAACTCGGCTGGAGGCGAACGGAAAGCCGCTGATTTTCGGGAAAGCCGCCTGGATTTTGGCCGACGATGAGACCCATCGGGTACTGCGGCCTTCTTCTTTTGACTGGGATTATCCCTTCGATTCGGCCGAATTTAACAGTGATATTTCCCGAAAGCGTATCCCGGAGCCGCCGAACGCCCTCTTTTGCGGCGAAAGGCAGATCCGTTACTCGGATTTGGATGGTAACCGCCATGTAAACAATGCTGTCTATGGCGATATTCTCTGCGACTTTCTGCCCGCCGATTGGATGTCTTCCTTCCCCCTTCACCGCGTTTCGCTTCTGTATGAGCACGAAGCCTTTCTGGGTGACCGGCTGCAAATCACCGGTTGTCAAACCGGTGAAAACCGCTGGTATCTGGCTGGTCGCCGGGGCGATGAGCGGTGCTTCGCGGCGGAAGCGGAATTTTTCCTTTCGCCCGAATCTTCCCGCCCTGTTCCCGCATAAAACAGCGGATCCGGCCGGATAATACGGCTTTGCTTGCGGCTACGAAAAAAAATCTCGGAAACAGTTGACAAATCTGTTTTGATTGGATATAATAATCTTCGCCTGATATTAGGCATAAAATGTGGCGGTATAGCTCAGTTGGCTAGAGCATGCGGTTCATACCCGCAGTGTCGGCGGTTCGAATCCACCTACCGCTACCACTTGTATTCTATCCCGTTTGGGATTGAAGATAAATCGGCCCGTTGGTCAAGCGGTTAAGACACGGCCCTTTCACGGCTGTAACACGAGTTCGATTCTCGTACGGGTCACCAAAAGACGAAATCATTTCCGATTTCGTCTTTTTTGTTATCTTTCTGAAAATCCTCTTCCCTTGGGGGCATACTGATAAAAAAGCCTGCCAAAGGATGGGATGATCAGTGGAACCTTTGATTCAAATGACCAACATTTCCAAATGCTATGGGACCGGCGAAAACCGGGTTTCCGCCCTGAAGCGGCTGAATTTTTCTGTCCGCCGGGGGGAATTCGCGGCGATCGTCGGCCACTCCGGATCCGGAAAGTCAACGCTGATGAACTTGTTGGGCTGCCTGGATTTTCCCACCGAAGGAGAATACCTGTTGGCTGGAACGGCTGTATCAGGGCTAAGCGACCGGCAGCTTTCCCATATCCGCAACCAGCAGATCGGTTTTATTTTTCAAAGTTTTTATCTGCTGCCCTGCTTAAGCGCGCTGGAAAATGTGGAACTTCCGCTTTTGTACCGGGGCCTGTCCCGCTCCAGCCGTCGGGCCATCGCGGCACAGGCATTGGAAAGCGTCGGCCTTGCCCACCGGGCCAACCATCGCCCGAGTCAGCTTTCCGGCGGGCAGCAGCAGCGGGTCGCGATTGCCCGGGCGATCGCGGGGGCCCCGCCGGTGCTTCTGGCGGACGAACCCACCGGGAACCTGGATTCCGCCTCCGGCCGGCAAATCATGGATATTCTCACCGGCCTGTGGCGTCAGGGACGCACCCTGATCCTCATTACCCACGACCTGGGCGTGGCCAGCGCCGCGCCGCGGGTCATCCGCATTCAGGACGGGCAGATCGCGGAGGATATTTGTACTCACATAACATCCAAGGAGGACTTCTCATGAAAAAAGTACTTTGTTTTTTGCTGGCTTTGCTGCTTTTCTGTCTGGCCGGCTGCGGCAAAACAGATTCCGAACCTCTTTTGCAGGAAACCCCTTTGCAGGAGGGAGAAGAAATTGCCGTGATGGAA
>JBJEQT010000057.1:0-16583 GCA_051881895.1 Oscillospiraceae bacterium | reverse complement strand
CCTGCGGTTCTGCTGGCAGAAGAGCCATGCGTTTTGGAAAATATTCCAAATATCAATGACGTAAATATCTCCCTGCAGATTTTGCAGGAGTTAGGCGCAAAAATCAAAATGCGCAATAAAACCACAGTGGAAATCGACGCTACTCATATTATTGCCCCTTCGGTGCCGTTTGATATCGCCCGGAATATGAGAGCTTCTTACTATTTTCTGGGTTCGTTGCTGGGCCGCTATTCCAAAGGGTCTGTGACAATGCCCGGCGGATGCAATTTTGGCGGAGTGCGCCCCATTGACCAGCATATCAAAGGTTTTGAAGCGCTGGGAGCGGATGTTTCCATCGACCATGGCATGATTTGTGCCGAGGCGCAGAAACTGACCGGCAGCCATATTTATTTTGACGGCGTTACGGTTGGCGCAACGATCAATGTCATGTTGGCGGCGGTTCGGGCGCAGGGCCTGACGATTTTGGAAAATGTGGCAAAGGAGCCGCATGTGGTCGATGTGGCAAACTTTTTAAACTCTATGGGGGCGGACGTGCGCGGCGCGGGTACCGACGTGATAAAGATCCGCGGCGTGGAGCATATGCACGGCGCAACCTATTCGATCATTCCGGATCAAATTGAGGCGGGAACCTTTATGGTCGCGGCGGCGGCTACCAACGGAGATGTCCTGGTGAAAAATGTGATACCCAAACATTTGGAATCCATTACAGCGAAGCTGGTGGCGGCGGGCGCGACGGTGGAGGAATTCGACGACGCGGTTCGCGTTACCCGCAATGGCCCATTAAAAAAGATCAACCTGAAAACCCTGCCGCATCCGGGCTTCCCAACGGATTTGCAGCCGCAGATGGCGGTGATGCTTTCTGTCGCAGAAGGGACAAGCATCATCACCGAGGGCGTATGGGATAACCGATACAAATATGTGGATGAATTGCGGCGGATGGGCGCCAAAATCCAGGTAGACGGCAAAGTTGCAGTGGTGGAAGGGGTGGAAAGCCTCACCGGCGCACCGGTAAAAGCCACCGATCTGCGGGCCGGCGCGGCGCTGATCATTGCCGGGCTGATTGCCTGCGGGCGGACAGAGGTAGAGGAAATCCACCATATTGAGCGGGGATATGAATCAGTTGCAGAGAAGTTCCGTGGGCTGGGAGCTAAAATGGAAAAAATCGAGGTGCCGGATGCGGATGTGCAGCGGGCAATCGGATAGATGAAAACGGTTTCGGCTTTGGCCTATGGCCTGAGCCGATTTCTTTTAGAAAACGAAAATCCGGGCGGTTTTTCTTCGACGGCCTGGAATCCACGAATCTGACAAGATTCAGACAGAAAGGATTGGCACAATGGCATGTTTTTGTACGCTCGCCAGCGGCAGCAGCGGAAATAGTACCTATATTGGCAGCGGAGTTGGCGGCGTGCTGGTCGACGCGGGAATCAGCTGCCGGGGAATCATAACCGCGCTGGAAACGCGGGGCATCGACCGGGAAAGCATCGGGGCAGTATTCATTACCCACGAGCATACCGATCATATAAAAGGGCTAAAAGTGCTTTTGAAAAAGCTGCAGGTCCCGGTGTATGCCACCGATGAAGTGCTGGATTTTCTGGCAGAGCGGGATTATCTGCCTGCAGGGGCCAAAGCGGTTCCAATGCCGGTGCAGGGCATCAACGTCGGTGATTTGTACATAGGGGCCTTTGAAACCTCCCATGACAGCGCCCATAGCGTGGGCTATGTGGCCATCAGCGGAAACGGCAAAAAAATGGCGGTTTCCACGGACCTGGGTATGGTAACGCCCACAGTGCGGCAGGCGGTCGGCGGGTGCGATCTGGTGTTGCTGGAATCCAACTATGACAGGAATATGCTGATGGCCGGATTTTATCCCTACCCGCTCAAACGCAGGATCGATGGCGATTCCGGCCATCTGTCCAACGCGGATTGCGCCGCGTTTTTGCCGGAATTGGTCCGGTCCGGCGCCCGTCAGATCGTACTGGGACATTTAAGCCGTGAGAACAATCTGCCGGACCTGGCAATGGAAACGTCGGTGTCGGCGCTGGCACAGGCCGGGATGAAGCGGGAAACGGATTATCGGCTGGAGGTAGCGCCGCGGTATGAGCCGGGCAGCATGATTTGTTTATAGCCACCGGCGGTGAAAAGGCAGCCGGATTTTGGGAGGAAAAAATGCAGTCAGTGACAGTTTTGTGCGTGGGTAAATTAAAAGAAGCGTATTGGCGGGAAGCGGCGGCGGAATATCAAAAACGACTGGGCGCTTTTTGCAGGCTTTCCATTCAGGAAATCGAAGAGGAGCGGCTGCCGCAGAATCCGTCTTTGGCGCAGATCACCGCAGGGATGGAAGAGGAAGGACGCCGGATTCTTTCCAAAATCGCGGCGGGAAGCTTGGTGATCGTTTTGTGCATTGAAGGAAAACAGCAAAACTCTGAAGAACTGGCCGGAATCTTCCGGCAGGCGGCGGTCAGCGGCAAGTCTGACCTGACGTTTGTGATCGGCGGGTCTTTCGGATTGTCCCAGGCGGTGAAAGAGCGGGCGGACCGCAAGCTTTCCATGTCCCGAATGACCTTTCCGCACCAATTGGCGCGGGTGATGCTGCTGGAACAAATCTATCGGGGATATCAGATATTAAGCGGAGGAAAATATCATAAATAAAAAGCGGGAGCGAAAAGACTCCCGCTTTTTTGTTGGATTCGGCTCAGGCGTGAGAAATCTGGGGGAAAAAGCGTTTCTGCCCGGCGAAAGGATTTGCCCCGCCGGCCAGGACGAAGAGGTGTTCTTCGCCCGGCGCACAGGAAAAAGAAAGGTTTTGATCCTTCGGCGTAAAGCCCAGCCCGATTCGGCGGATGCCCGGGCTTGCCAGCCGGTTCAAGGTTTCGGCAAAATCATCCGGCCATTGCCCCAACAGTTCGTGGCAAAACAGCGTATCCCCGTCTTTTTCCAGGATGACGGCCGCGTTTTCCCAGGGCGGGGCATAAAGGAAATCCCGAAACGGCCCTAGCGCGTAAAACAGAAGCAGCCCTTCATTATTCTCCATGGAAAACGCCGAAAAAGGATTGGAACGGCGGTAGGCGTTTAACAAAAGCGATCGGTCCGCGGGGATGTCCGGGTCCAAGCGGCGCAGGGGGATTTGGCACTGCGGAGCTGCCGGAAGAAAAAATTGTGTTTCTTCCGCCCGGATAAACCCAAATTTGGGGTAAAAGTCCAATACCGTATCGTTGGCAAACAGATAAACCCCGTCACATCGGCCGTTCCAGATGCGCAGCACGGTCTCCATCAAAAAACGGGACAGGCCCATACCGCGGTAATCCGGATGGGTCATGACAGTACCCAACTGAATCAACGAACGGCTGACGCCGTCCAGCAGGAAATCCATGCGGTTGACCGAAACATTGGCCACGACCTGACCATGATAAACCAGCGCGTGGGGCAGATAACGGTCCTGCCAGCCGCCGCCTTGATACCACGGTTCGAAATCCAGGCGGAAAGTTTGCCGGGCCAGCCCAAAGAAACTTTCCCGCAGAACGGGGTTGTCGTGGATTTCGGTTTCGAATGTGAAAGATTTTCCGTCGGCGTAATATTCCATAAAAACTCCTTTATCTGGACCAGTATTTTCGGTCCAGGCTGCGGTACTGCACCGCCTCGGCGATATGGCGGCGGCTGATCACTTCGGCACCGTCCAGATCGGCGATGGTGCGGGATACTTTCAGGATCCGGTCATAGGCCCGGGCTGACAGCCCCATCGTCTCAAACGCGCGGGAGAGCAGGGCTGAGGCGCTGTCGTCCATGGGACAGAACTTGTTTACCGCCGGCGCCGGCAGCTTGGCATTGCAGGAGATACCGATAGAGCGGTACCGCTCCTGCTGCAGCTTCCTGGCCCGGTTTACCCTCAGCCGGATGGCAGAGGAGCTTTCTTCCTGCTGGGCAGAAACCAGATTTTGATATTCCACCGGAGCCACTTCCACATGTAAATCCAACCGGTCCAAAAGTGGTCCGGACACCCGGGACAAATAGCGGCCGACCGCCCCGGCGGAACAACTGCATTCCCGTGACGGATGGCTGAAATAGCCGCAGGGGCAGGGATTCATAGCGGCGACCACCATCATGGAACAGGGATAGGTCAGCGTTCCGGCCACCCGGGAGATGGTTACCTGACCATCCTCAATGGGCTGGCGCAGAACTTCCATGGCGTCCCGGGAAAATTCGGGCAGCTCGTCTAAAAACAGCACGCCGTTGTGTGCCAGGGAAATCTCCCCGGGACGGGGAATGCTCCCGCCGCCGGAAAGGCCTACCGGAGAGACGGTGTGGTGCGGCGCGCGAAAAGGACGCTGGGTGATGAGCGCATCCCCTTCCGGCAAAAGTCCCGCTACCGAGTGAATTTTGGTGGTTTCGATGGATTCCTCAAAGGTCATTTCCGGCAGAATAGAGGGAATCCGTTTGGCCAGCATGGACTTGCCGGCGCCGGGAGAACCGATCATCAGAAGATTATGCCCGCCGGCTGCGGCTACTTCCAGTGCCCGCTTGGCGCCGGATTGCCCTTTGACATCGGCAAAATCCAGATAGGGCAGGCTGTCGTCCGGCATCGGCTCGCTGTGAACGGCGGGCGTCAGCGCGGTCCCCTTTTGGTACCAGTTCAGCAGTTCCTTGACATGAGAGATGCCGTATACTTCGATTCCCCGGACCAAAGCTCCTTCGGCGGCGTTTGCCTGCGGGAGGAAGACCCGGCGCAGTCCGAGCTGCTGGGCGCCCAGTACCAGCGGCAGCGCTCCGTTGATCCGCCGCACCTCGCCGGACAGGGAAAGCTCGCCGAAAAACGCGCTGTCTGAAAGGTCAGCATCCAGTGTGCCGGCGGCTTTAAGCACACCGAGAAAAATCGGCAGATCGTAAAGCGCGCCGTCTTTTTTCACATCGGCAGGGGAAAGGTTTACGATGATTTTGCCCAAAGGGAACGCCATCCCGCAGTTGCGGATGGCGGAGCGGACACGGTCCCGGGATTCTTTGACCGCCGCTCCCGGCAATCCCACGATTTCGAAGGATGGCATAGACTGGGACAGATCCACTTCCGCACGGACAGGATAGGCCGAAAGCCCCAAAAGCCCCATACTGCACACCGAATAAAACATAAAAACACCTGCCAATCAAACGATATCATCAGTATACCGCATTTTATGACAACTGACCAGAGATCGGTCGGAATTTTCCGCTTTCAGTGGAATTTTCATTTGTTTTGGGTAAAAAAAGGGTAAAATGTCCATGAAGAGAATGATTTTATCTGCTAAATT
The DNA here is from genome assembly GCA_051881895.1 of Oscillospiraceae bacterium. Lineage (GTDB taxonomy): Bacteria > Bacillota > Clostridia > Oscillospirales > Ruminococcaceae > UBA3818. The sequence continues at coordinate 11,307 of JBJEQT010000057.1, read as the reverse complement.
TAGGCAGTCTTTCTAAAAAACTGTTGAGAAAAATCCGCGGATGCGCTATACTAATAAAAAGCAGCGATGTTTATGAAAAGTCGGAGGCGATCAACATGACAGAAAACATGCAGTATCAGCGTTGGCTGGATTTTCCGCTGGAGGACCCGGCGCTGAAAGAGGAATTGCTGGGCATAAAAGGCAAAGAGGAAGAAATTTTCGACCGGTTTTATCAGGAGCTGGCCTTTGGTACCGCGGGATTGCGCGGCGTATTGGGCGCAGGCACTAACCGGATGAATATTTACACGGTTCGCAAAGCGACCCAGGGCATGGCGGATTATCTCAACGAAAAATATCCTGCGGCAAGCATTGCGATTTCCTATGATTCCCGCATCAATTCCCGGCTGTTCGCCGAAGAGACCGCCCGGGTCATGGCGGCCAACGGCGTCACCGCTTATCTGTACGATCAGCTGATGCCGACACCGGCGCTGTCTTTCGCGGTGCGGGATCTGAAATGCCAGGCGGGCGTGATGATCACCGCCAGCCACAATCCCGCTAAGTACAACGGTTACAAGGCTTATGGCCCTGACGGCTGCCAGATGACCGACGAGGCGGCAAACGCGGTTCTGGAAAAAATCGGGAAAATCGATATTTTTGACGGCGTCAAAGTCGCGGACTTTGACCAGGCGCTGGCCCAGGGGAAAATCCAGTATATCAAACAGGAAGTGATTGACCGGTATCTGGACGCGGTGGAAAGCCAGTCCATCCGGAAAGGCATTTGCGCGGACAGCGGCATGAAAGTGGTCTATACGCCGCTAAACGGCGCGGGCAATATGTGCGTCCGGGCGATTCTCGACCGCATTGGGGTGAAGGATGTCGTGCCGGTAAAAGAACAGGAGATGCCGGACGGCAATTTCCCGACCTGCCCGTATCCGAACCCGGAGATCCGCGAGGCGCTGCAAAAAGGATTGGATTTGTGTGAAACCGAAAAGCCGGACCTTTTGCTGGCCACCGACCCGGACTGCGATCGCGTGGGAATCGCGGTGCCGCATGACGGCGGCTACCTGCTGCTGACCGGTAACGAAGTGGGCGTGCTTTTGACCGATTACATCGCCAGTTCCCGCATTGAGTTGGGAACCATGCCCCAAAATCCCATCGTGGTCAAGACCATTGTAACGACTTCCATGATCGACCGTCTGGCCGAAACCTATGGTTTTGAGGTGGTCAATATCCTCACCGGCTTTAAATATATTGGCGAGCAGATCCTGCGGCTGGAAGAAAAGGGAGAACAGGACCGGTACATATTCGGGTTTGAAGAGAGCTATGGATATCTGTCCGGCGGCTATGTGCGGGATAAGGACGCGGTGGATGGCTCCATGCTCATCTGCGAGATGGCCGCTTATTATAAAAAGCAGGGCAAGACCCTGGCGGATGTTTTATTCGGACTGTATGAGAAATACGGCATGCATTTGAACACCCAGGCCAGCTTCACCTGCGAGGGCGCTTCCGGTATGGAGCGTATGCGGGAGATCATGGATGATTTGCGCGTCAATGCCCCCGCTGAGATCTGCGGCAAAAAAGTGCTGTGGATGTCCGATTATCAGGCGTCGGTGAAAAAGTCTGCCGATGGGGAACAGCCAATCCATCTGCCCCGTTCCAACGTGGTGGAATATGGGCTGGAGGGCGACAATGTCATCGTGGTGCGTCCCTCCGGCACGGAGCCGAAAATCAAGGTTTACTTTATGGTCAAAGGCCGCAGCCGCGCCGAGGCAGGGGAACTGGAAGCCCAGTTCAAAGCGAGGATGACGCAATTGATGGGCTTTTAACAGCTTGTTTTGTCACGAGAAAGCACCGCCCTTTCGGATCAGCATCTGAAAGGGCGGTGCATGTTCTATATCCTGTGTCTGCCGGAAAAAACACCCCTTGGAACGAAAGAAAATAGTGATAAGGAGCAGAAAATGAAACAATGGATCAAACGCAAAGGATGCCTTTTTCTTGCGGCAATCCTTTTGCTGCTTTTGGGCGGATGCGGCGCAGACAAGGCGCCTTCCGCGGTTTTGCCCGCAGAGGAGCCGCTGACCATCTGGCTGGCCAGCGATCTGCACTATCTCTCTCCGAAGCTGACCGATAACGGCATCCGTTTTCAAAACCGGATGCTTGCCTCGGACGGCAAGCTGACCGAGCACTCCGCTGAGATTGTGGAGCGTTTTTTGCAGCTGGCGGCGGAACAAAAACCCGATGCGCTGATTTTGTCGGGCGATTTGACTTACGACGGGGAAAAGCAAAGCCTGCGGGAACTGGCGAAGCTGCTGAAAAAAGTGCAGAGCGCCGGTGTTTCGGTACTGGTGATCCCGGGCAACCACGATATCGCCTATCCGTTTGCCAGAAAGTACAGCGGCGAGTCCTCGGAACTGGTGGACAACATTCCGCAGGAGGATTTTGTCAAATTGTGCGGCGCGTTTGGATACCGAAGCGCCCTTTCCGCCGATGAGGCCTCGTTCAGTTATCTTTATCCGCTGGCCGAGGATTTTTCTGTTTTAATGCTGGACGCAAACAGCGAATCGGCATCGGGACTTGTGCAGGATGAGACGATGCAGTGGGCCGAAAAACAGCTGGAGCTGGCACAGAAGCAGGGCCAAACAGTGATTTCCGTTACGCACCAGAACGTGCTGGCGAAAAACGAGGGGGCTTATTCCAGTTTTATTTTGGACAATGCGCAGCAGGTGGCGGAATTGCTCCAAGAATATGGTGTGAAAACCAATTTCAGCGGCCATTCGCATATCTTTCACCGGACACAAGACCAAGAGCTGGCTGATATTGCAGCCGGCAGTCTGACGACTTCACCTCTGCAATATTATATCGTCGAAGTAGATGAGAAACGGGAGGTCTCTTACCATACGGGCCAGGTGGATGTTTTCCGGGAAGAAGCCGCCCAACGGTTTGCGGATTGCACCCGCCTTCGGGCGCTGGAGATGCTCTATGAATTGGATTTGGATGCGCAAATCCAGGAAAAAATGGCAGATTTTGCTGCCCAAATGAATCAGGCTTACTATGCGGGAGAGCATTTGGAAGCGGAGGACTGGATGAGCCGGGAAGGATGGGCTCTCTGGCAGCAATACGGCAAAAACACAAAATGGAAAAATTATTTTGAAAAAATGCTGCAGGAACAGTGACCGAAGGGACATTCCAAAAGCTGCCGCAACAAACCGGGCGAATTTTTTGTAGGAAAAAGTCAAGAGTAAAAGCAGAAAAAATTGAAAAAAATTTATGAACACTTTTCAAGCGGCGGCGGCAAGGCATTTTTCAAACCGCATTTCGGCGGTTTCAAAGCCTAATATCTCGCGGGGATAGTTATTGATCCACGTTTCGACGCGCTTAATATATGCGGCGGTTACTTTCCGGAAGTCCGTTCCTTTCGGCAAGAACCGCCGTATCATTTTGTTTATATTCTCGTTTGTCCCTCTTTCGTATGCGCTGTACGGGTGGCAATAATAAACCGTCGTGCGCTTCTTGTTCCCGTATACCGATTTTTCGATCGCTTCGCAATTCAAGAATTCCGATCCGTTGTCAACGGTAATTGATTTGAATATCTTTGCGAACTTCCGCCCGTATTTCCGTTCCAGCTTATTCAGCGCCGCCACGACGCTGGCGGAAGTGTGATCCGGTATTTTGATAATGATTTCGCGGCGCGTCAACCGCTCCGAAAGAACAAGCAAGGTTTCCTTCGTTTTCTTCTTTCCCTCGACGCAATCCATTTCCCAATGCCCGAAGGTTTCGCGATCGTTGATTTCCTGCGGGCGGCTCTCTATACTTTCACCGACGGACGCGCGGGCGGATTTCCTCTTTACGCCGTTATACTTGCGCTTCCGCTTGCCGCCTTGCGGAAGGTTCTTCCGCTCCAGCCGCAAAAATATTCCTTTGTCGATGTAGTTATAGATCGTCTTTTCGCTGATCTCTGTTTTGAAGGAAAGCCCCAGCGTCTTGATCTCTCCGACAACGGCGGCGGGCGAATATCCTTCGTCAACAATCTTCCGTTCGATGTACTCCGCCAATTCGTGATCGTCGCCGATCTTCAATTCTCCGCCTTTTGCCTTCAAGTTTGCTTCATAGCGCTGTTGTGCTATGTCCGGCGAATAGCGTTCTTCGGTCGTCAAGTCGGAATTCAAATGCGTATACGTGCCGCGCTTCAATTCTCTGTAAATCGTGGTATTGTGAACGTGAAGGCGCGCCGCGATCTGCAATGGCTTCAAGCCCTCTTTCAATCCCTTTTCGATTTTAAGACGATCGTTCCACGTCAAGTGTTTGTGCATTGTTGTTCCTCCTTGTACCAAAAAGCAAAAGGGCGGCTATTCTGCCGCCCTTGTTCCTGTGATTATCTGCCCGTGATGTTTAATTCGGTTTTAAGTGCCGCTTGCAGGACGGCGGAGAAATTCACGCCCGCCCGCTCCGCTTCAAAGTTAAGCCACGAAGGGATCGTGCAATTCTTCTTCACGGCGCGCATATCGTTTTTTCTTCGATACTCCGCGAAATCAACGTCAACCAGCGAAACGATCCCGCCGGACGGCGCTTCGGCTTGAACGTCTGCAAGGTTCGACGCATTCGGCAATGTTTCGCCGTCGTCCTGCATATCAATTCCCATAAGCCCGATTGCGTCGCGTGCCATCTCGATCGCGTCCGGAATGTCTTTGCCCTGTGTATTGATATTGAAATCGGGGACGAATACCACGACGAATTCTTTTCCCTGCGTCATAACAACGGGATATGCGTTTTTCATCTTGAATACCTCCTTGAAATCGGTTTGCTATATATTATTATCGCCAAGGGCGGCGGGCTTATTTCAGCCCGCGCCGCTTGATGATTGCTTTTGCTAACTCTTCGTCTGTTTCTCTGTGCCTTACGACGCTTTCCCTTTCTTTACCTTTTACGTAAATATCGTGGTTTGCGCCGTGCCGTTTGAACTTCCAGCCGTTTCGCTCTAAAAGCTCGATAAGGTCTTTTGTTTTCATGTCCTGTCCTCCTTACATTTATTATTATACGCCTTTTATACGCATTTGTCAATAGTTTTCGCAAAAATAAATACGCATTTTGTGCGCCCAATAATAAAACGACGACGGGATCATTCCCGCCGCCGTTATTCGTCTATGCCTAAAAGCCAATTTACCGAAACGCCCAGCACTTCCGCGAATGTCTTTAACTCGAAATCAGATACGAAGCGCGTTCCGATCTCAATTCTGCTTATGCTGTCCCGCTCCATGTTTACGCCCTTCAACTGTATTCGGGCGGCTAAATCCTCTTGTCGTAACCTCTTTACAACGCGGGCTTCCCGTAATCGGTCGCCGCAAATGTTCTTTTTCCCGCCGTAATCATATATTTTCATGCTTCAAGCCCTCTTAATTCTTATTATTTGCAAATTATGTGTGAATATTCCGCTTTATTCTTGATTTTAGCGCATTAAAGGCGTATAATTGTGTTAATGGTCAGAATGGGCGAACTATTCAAATAAAATTTACAATCGGAAGGGGGATACACCTTGAAGAAATCCGTTATCGCGCTATGGATCGCCGCCGCGCTGTTCCTTGCGTGTTCGTTTACATTCCTGCCGGACGGGATCGGCGAATTTGTTTGCGGCGTTGCGATCGCCGCCGTGCTTGCCTTCCTCGGATATAGGCAACACAAAAAGCCGAAGGAAGCGCCCGCCGTTTCCTCTCCAGCACCCGCCGACGATAGCCCGTATGAATTCATACGAACAAAGATCGCGGGCGTTACATTCAAAGACGGACGGAAAAGCCGTCAAACGATCCTGCGCCGTCTGTATTGGAAGGACGAACCCTTCGACAAGAACGCCGCCGAAGTCACGCTTGAACGCGGCGAATACGAAGGAAAGCCCGCTTTCGCTGTAATGCTCAACGGCGAAAAAGCCGGATACGTACCCGCCGAACACGCGCAATTTGTCGAAGATAACTTCGATCGTTGCGACGGCGTAACGCATATCGAAGCATATTGCGGGAAAAATGATATTTACGGCGCTGAAATCATCATTCGTTTTCGCAAAATCTGAACCAAATAAAAAAATCCCCCGTGAAGGCTCGAAAGCCCGCACGGGGGATTATGTTTTGTGTCAATTAAACCGCTACGCGTGAAGGGGGAAAGACGCGCGGCGGTTCTTTATTCGCCTTCGGTCTGCCCCTCTTCAATAACGCCGAAATATGCAGGAAGATCAAAGACGGCGGCTTCAATAAGTTTGTCCAAGCTGTCCGCGTCGATCTTGAAGCCCTTTTCGGTCAAGAAGTCGATAACATACGCTTTCTTTTCCGCGCCCCTGCCGCTTCCGGTGTAAATCTGTTCGGCGGCTTCGACGGCAACCGTTACCCACATTTCGATCTGCTCGAACTGTGCGGCGGAAGTCTTGCTTCTGATCCAAGGGATCACGACGGCGGAAATAATAGCCGCGATCAGCATGATAACGGCTTCAATAATCACGTTAAGATCAATAGTCATTGTTTGTATCCTCGCTTTCTGTTACTTCGATTTGTTCTTTTTTCTTGATACGTCCGACGACAACTTCGGCGATCCTCTTCGCCATCATTGCGCCGCATTCAATCACGACGGCGCGGAAATACCATTCGATCAATACCGTTTGTTCCATGCCTGTGACAAGAAATGAAACATACTGCGCGGCAATGAAGATCAGCGTTGTAATTCCGATCGCAACGATGAACCGCGTTGCGAAGCGTTCGTCAGCAAGGAAGCCGCGTTTCTTCGTGTGCTTCCCTTTGTATTTTCGTTTTGCCATTTTGTCCCCCTTCCTTTAACGCGCCCGCGCGTTGTGCAACGCGTTTCGCGCGTTAGAATTGCGTTATACCAGCGTTAGATCGTCGGTGTTTACTGCCGCGACGACAACGCCGCCGTAAGTGATAACGGCACGCTTGCCGTTGATCTCCTTTACGATGTGATCGCGCTTGTAGACGAAGGAAGCAAGCCGCCCGCCTGTATAGGTTTTTGCGCCTTCCTTCACGCGTACTTTGCTTCCGGCTTTGATTTCCTCCGCGCCGTCAAGGTCTGCCGCGTCCACCCAGCCGTACACGTTCGATCCGCCGCCCTTGACGGCGACAACGTGGTATTTGTGTTTGCCTTTGCTGTAAATGCTTGTGATCTTCGCTTTGCCGGAACGACAAGGCTTCCCGCTCGAAGCGTTCGCGTTCGTGTAATGCGTGTTGCCCTTGAAGTCCACAATATCGCCGATCTTGAAGCCCTGCACCGTAGTGCTGGGCTTTTCTGCCGGAACGTTCGTATCCGTTGCCGCCCCCGCATAGTCGATGTACGGTAATTTGCCGTGCTTCTTCCATGTTCGGGCATTGTATCCGGTTTTGCTTCCGATGTTCGCGACGGCTGTAATCTGAACGTCGTTATCCCAGCGCGGCGTACATTCTACGCCCAGCCCGTCGCCGATATATACGCCGATATGTCCTTCGCACCACAACGCTTCGCCGACTTCGATTTTTGAAAAATCGGTCGTAACGCCGGAACAAACTTTAATCATCTGATCCGCGCCAATGTCCGGAACGTTGTTCACGGCATATCCTGCGCCGCCGTAACGTTTGGAAGCGTCGCCGCTCCAGCCCCACAAAACGCCCTTGATTAAACAAACGCAATCGAAGCCGAATGTATCGGCGCTTGCGGCGTTAATCATAGCGGTTCGCGTTGCGTCCTTGTTGTACTTGTGATTTGTGGTGTATCGCTGTTTGTTCGTCGCGTTCATGGGCGCGCCGAAGCACCCCATAACGTAAAGCGTCTTGTAATTCTTCGCAATTTCGATCAGCTTTTCGACAAATACGGCGCTTTTCATCTTGCCCACCTTGTTTTCCTCCTTCTTTTCGGTGTCGCCCGCTCCGGCGTATTTATCGAAATACTTTTGCCCGTAGCTGGCGCGGCGTTCCTGCGCGGCTTCGCTCATATCCGCCGGACGCTCGAATTTCAGAAGCACGCTATCAGAAGCGGCGCGAACGGTCGTTGCGGTTTTAAGCGTGTTCAATACAGTTTTGTATCCGGTCGAAAGCTCCTTGAAGCAGAATTTCAACTGCATTTCAAGATCGCCGATCGACGCGCCTTCGGAACGGGCGAAGGAAAGCAACGCTTCCTTCCTGCTCCAATACGTCCATTGCGCCAGCCCGTAGCCCGCGCAATCGCGCACGAAGTTTTCGTATGTTCCGTTGTCAACCGCCGCCGTGTAGCTGTCGTTCGTGTGTTCCAGCTTCTTTTCGTAGCTGTTTTGAAGGTTCTTCGGATTAAGCGCGCTTTCGGCGTAAAGATTGCCCATCAATCCCGCCGCGCCCGCTTCGGTCAATCCCTGCGCGATACAAAAATTCCATATTCGCGCTTCGTCGGTGTTGCCTTTAAGTGCCATTTGTACCTCCTTCGGATAAAAGAAAACGGCGGGGAAGCCCCCGCCGCTGTCCTGTTACTCTGTTTGATCCATTCTTTGTTCGATATGGTCAAGTCGCTTGTGCGCCTGTTTTGCAGACGCTTCAACGGAAACAAGCCTTCCGACGAAATCGGTATTCGTCTTTCGCTGTTCCCGCTGTTCTGCCTTTACGTCGTCAATGCCGCCTTTGATGTAGCCCAATTCCGTAAGAATTGTTGCGTCGCTCTTTGCTTCTTTGGCTTTGTCGCTGTCCCTGTTGCGGACGAAAGCGACGTACCCGAATACAATAGCGCATACGGTACTAACAACGGAAAGAACGGTCATCACAGTTTCGCCCATGTGTTATTCCTCCCCGCTGTTTACTTTCTCCCATTGCCACATACCCGCCGTGTCGGGCGGATATACGCAATTAGGCATATCAGCCGTTGCAAGGTAAACTTCGCCTTTGTAGCTGTAATATTTACCCGCTTCAACGTTGACGACAATTCCCGCCGTTTCCGGATACGGGATCGGATCGTCGATCGTGCCGCTTGCGCTGATCTCGATATGGCGATAATATGCGAAGGTCGTTTCGACGGGATACGCGGCAACGTTTGAAGTGTGCGGCGCGATAACTTCGTAATAATAATCGCCGTATTTGAAGATTTCGCCGATCGTGTTGTATGCGTGCTTATCCTTGAATTCGTCGTATGCGATAAACTCCGCCGATTGAAGGATCATTTCGTCAGTAATGACATTCGTATTCGCCGCGCGATCCTGCACGATCTGCGCTTTGAAGGAAATGGAAAGCAAGGCGGCGTTGTTTGCTTCCGCCGCCTTTACTGCTTCAACCTCTTTTTTGAGCGCGGCGTTACCGCCGCCGTTTTTGTTATGCGTTACACTCATTCAAAGTTACCCCCGATCCCCGATACCCAGCAATTTGTCAGCGCCGTTCCGCGCTTTACTGTTACACGGATATTCAAGCCGTATTGTGCCGCCGTGTTCATCGTATTTTCAAATACGTGGGCGTGTCCGGAAATAACGGCGTTCGTGCAATCCTCCCAAACGGGGGAAGCGTCAAACGGATTGTTCGTTGCTTCAACCTTGAATTCGCCGCCCGCCGGAATATCGCGCGTTACTGTGATATTACAGCGTGTCGGCTGGCTCTCCGCTTCCAGCGGTTCGGTCAGCGTAATAACGAAGCCGTCGATCGCCTTCGTAAAGGTCAATGTACGGACGGCGCTATTTCCCGCGCTGTCGGTCGCCGTGATCGTGATTGTGTGGATCGCGTTTGAAAGCGCCGTGAAGCTGTCGTCGATAACGGAAAGCGTCTGCGTTTCGCCCAGCGCAACGTTATTCTTCGTCGCATGAACTGCGCCGTCGATCTTTTCGACGACGGTTACAACGTCCGCGTCGGGATCGGTCACGCTGTATTCGTAGGTGAAGCCCTCGCGCTTCACGCCAAGATCAGCATTTGCGCCGCTGATAACGGGCGGCTGATTGTGAATTACGGCAATATCGCCGCTTGTGGTATACGCGGAATAATTGCCCGCGCTGTCAAGTGCGCGGACGCGGTATTTTAGCGTGTTCCACGCGGTCGAAACTGCTTCCGTGAAGGTTCTTGCGGCGGAACTCTGAACTTCTGTCCACGCTCCGCTGTTGTAGGAACGTTCAAAGCAGTATGTCAGCGCGTCGCCGTCCGGATCGGTCGCCGCCGCGCAAGATACTTCGATATTCTGTCCGCTGTATGCCTGTGCGGGCGCGGTGATACCGGAAGGCGCGGAAGGCGCGCTATTGTAGATAATTTCGTAATTACCATCTGCGTTTGTGGTATCAGATACCAAGATTGAAGATGATAGATTACAAAGCGGGCGAACGCCCCTGTAGCCGCCGTACGCGTAGTAGTAGTCCAGCGTGCCGTCCGTGTAGACAGCGCGGACGTGGCGGGCGTACGACGAATGAGGCGTGCGAAGCCACCAATACCAGCCCTTCGATGTTGCGAAGCTGGTATTTGTGTATTCCGAATTGCTCACGCATTCGGAAGTCGGATACGCGACGCGGGAAGCGTCGTTGCTGAACAGGGCAAGAAGCGAACCTTCGGCGATACTGTTTTCGTTTGCAAGTCCCACTTCGGTGGTAGACGCAAGGAACATTTTTGAAGTTACGGTTTCGTAACTGCCGCCGTCGGTTACGGTGTTTTTAACAACCGTCTGCGTAGTGTCCAAAAGCTCCGCAACGAACTTCGGTTCAAGCATAGCAAGGAAGCCCGCCCACGCGTCGTATTCGTTGTAATTGCTGTATACGTTCGCGTTTGTGGGCGGCGCGTCCGCGCTGTGCTGTGCGCTGTACCATGCGCCCGCCGCCGCGTTGCTGTTCAGCCATTGCAGAAGGTTTGAATGCAAATATCGGTTATTGCCGTATTGTTTCCGGTCGCTGTTGCTGTTGTTCGCTTCGATCGCGTCAAAACACATAAGCTGGATAATCTTTTCGGTTATCAGCGTAACCGAATTTGCAGGGTAGCCGCTGTGGTTCTTGTCCGCGATCTTGAAAACCAGCTTCGCGCCGAAGCGGGATTGATACGCCGAAAGAACCGGAACTTCAATCTTCGCGCCGACTGCCAAATTGCTTATTGATTGCGACATGGTTTTTCCTCCTTTGGTTTGAATAAGCTGTTGTAATAATGATCCGTGCGCCGGATCAAGTGATAGCAATTACCCTTTGAAGCGTGTCCCCTCCAGCTTTGATAAGATTGTTCGATCGTTTTATCGTCAATCCGTCCCGCCGCTCGAAGGCTGGCAAATTTCTTCAACTTCCGCTTCATGTTGTTTTTACTCCGGCGGCGCACCTTGCGGATCACCGCGCCGCTTTCCGTCAAATACGTATGAAAGCCCAAGAAATCAACGCCGTTCTTCAACGGGTAAATGTTG
>JBJEQT010000056.1:0-3697 GCA_051881895.1 Oscillospiraceae bacterium | reverse complement strand
GGGTTTGCATAGTTTCAAAGGCGATGTCAAAAATATTCCAAGGAGCAGAACAAAGGAGGAAAATTCCGGTATGGTACGCGGCGTGCATAAAAAAATCATAGAGGTCTCAGATACGCAAAATGAATTTTTTGAGCGGGCTATTTTAATCGTCAAAGAAAGCTTTCGGGACGAAGACCCGGAACGGCTCAGACAAAAGGCAGGAGATTATGTATCGCAAATGGGGAACATTGCGTTGGCGCGGCGGAAAAAAGCCCGGTTCTTCCGGGCGTTGGGTAAGATTCTGGCCGTGGCGGCCGCGGCGGCGGGATTGCTGTTTGTGATTTTTTGGCTTTGATGGTGAAAAGATAGCCGAAGATGCTTTTTTCCGGCCCGATCTTATGCTATAATATTACAAATATCACGTTTTGCCTTTTCTTGCCGGGCGAAAAAGAGAGGGCAACAGGCAGGAAAGACCAGGCAAAAGGCGTTTGACAGTTGGAGGGATTGGAAAGCATGTCGGAGAAGACGCAGAAAAACGACAGTCAGCTGATTTTCGGCAGAAACGCTGTGTTGGAAGCGGTCAAGGCCGGCGCGGCCATTGACAAGGTTTATGTGGCACCGGTGGAGCAGAAAGGAAGCCTCGGAAAAATTATTTCCCTGGCAAAAGCAGCGGGCATTCCCATAAAAGATGTAACTGGGCAGAAACTGGACGCCATGACCGGGAACCAGGCGCATCAGGGCGTTGCGGCGACGATTGCAGCGGCGGCTTATGCGACGATGGATCAGGTCTGGGAGCTGGCCCGGCAAAAAGGGGAAAAGCTCTTTTTGATTCTCGCGGATGAAATCGAAGATCCGCATAATCTCGGCGCGCTGATCCGGACGGCGGAGTGCTGCGGCGCTCATGGAATCGTTATCCCGAAACGGCGCAGCGCCGGATTGTCACCGACGGTGTATAAAAGTTCGGCTGGCGCGGTCAGCCATTTACCGGTGGTGCGGGTAGCCAATCTGGTTTCTTTTATGGATGAGCTCAAAAGCCAGGGCGTTTGGTTTTATTGTGCCGATATGGACGGTCAAACCTGGTGCCAGACGGATTTCAGCGGTCATACAGCGCTGGTGGTAGGATCGGAAGGAAACGGCGTTGGCCGTTTGGTCAAGGAAAAATGCGATTTTACCGTCTCGCTGCCGATGCTGGGAAAAATCAGTTCGCTGAACGCTTCGGTAGCGGGCGGCGTGCTGATGTATGAGATCACCAGGCAGCGTCTGGCCATCAAAGCGAGATAGAAAGGGGGAGCCGATATGCCCAGTTCTTATGATGTAGACGATATTTTGGAGGAAATAAAGAGAAAGAAAAGCGCGAAATCGCAGCAGGAGCAGAGTGTGCAGCGTCCGCAGCCCACAGCCTGGGATCGGGTGGATGCACCCTCTTCCATGATATCCCCTTTGGTGGCTGAACAGGAGCCGCAGGTCTCGCCTTTGGAAGGCTTATCGGATTTTTTCGGCAGCAACGCCAAATTCGGCATCAACGCGCGAGAAGAAAAGGTTCGGAAGACATCGGCACCGGCGCAAAATGCGCAGGCGCACTCGTTGCAGCAGACACAAAAAGCAATGGCAGAAAGCGTGTTTTCGCAGGATAAAGCGGAACTTTTCGAGAAAGAGACAGAAGAAGTCGCTTCCCGGACGTCGGCTCATTTTGATTTGGAGCAGTGGCAGCAGGAAGAGGCGCCGGTTGAAGAAGCGGAATGGGAAAAAACGCAGTTGAATATTCCGATTGCCGCGGTGAAAGAAGCAAAAGAGGAAAATCTGGAACAAACGCAGAGGATTCCCACGCCGAATGCGGCACAGCACTTTGACTTTGAAAGCCTGCAGCGCTCGTTGCGTGAGCAGGAAGAGTGGGAATCTGAGCAGCCGTCTGTTGAGGAGGAAGCGGAACCGGAAGAAGATATTGAAGATTTCCGCACACCGGCCGATATTGCGCCGATTCGCCACGACTTAAAAGCTTCTTTGTTTTCCATCAATACCCGTATTGCGGTTACTGCGGTGCTGTTTGTTATAACGCTGTACCTCGCTTTGGCGCAGACGGCAGCTTTGCCGCTGCCGGCCTTTATGGCGCTGGAAACGCAGCCCCGCATTTATATGATCGCCAATCTGGCTCTGGTAATCATAGCCGCGCTGGTTTGTAATACCACTGTAGGCGGCGGCTTGGCTTCCCTGCTGACGATGCGCGCAGACGGGGACTCCCTGGCGGCGCTGGCGGTCATTTCCACCATTGTACAGGGTGTTGCGGTGGCGGCATTTCCACAGAAGCTGCAGGAGCAGCCGTTGGGTCTGTTCTTTACAGCCGCCGTTTTCGGGCTCCTTTGCAATGTGTGGGGGAAAAAGATGATCCTTTCCCGAATTGAAGGGAACTTTAAAATCGTTTCCTCTGACCGGCCTAAAAAAGCGGTGCTGTATTTAAAAAATAAAGAACTGTCCCGGGAATTGAGCAGGGGAATGGATCTGAATCCGCCCAATCTGGCATATGCCTGCAAAACCGGATTCCTGACCCGCTTTTTAGAACAGTCTTATGAACCGGACAGCAGCGAAGGGCTGTTCCGGATCATTGCGCCGATGATAGCGCTTTGCAGCCTGGTTGTCGGCGGGGTAAGCTATTATTTGACCCGCGATATTTTCACAGCTTTGACGACCTTCAGTGCAGTGGTCTGTATTGCTTCACCGGTCACAGCCACGCTTTACGCGAATTACCCGATGCGACGCGCACAAAAGTCCCTGTCCAAAGAGGGGGCGCAGCTGACCGGTTTTGAGGCGGTGGATACTTTCAGCGCGATCAACGGTGTGACGGTGGATGCCAGCGAGCTGTTCCCCAGCGATAATGTGCTGCTGCACAATATCAAAATGTTTGAAAAGCGCAGGATCGATGAAGCGATTTTGGATGCCTCCAGCGCTTTGTGCTCTTTCGACGGAACCATTAAAAACGTATTTATGAAAATCATACAGGGCAAGATGGAGATCTTGAAAAAGGTCGAAAACCTGGTATACGAAGAAGGAATGGGCCTGTCCGCTTGGGTAGACGGCAAACGGGTGCTGATTGGAAACAGCGCGCTGATGCGCCACCATGAAATCTACACCCCTTCTGCCGATTACGAGGCGAAATACCGCACGGGAGGCCGGGAGCTGATTTATCTTTCCAATTCCGGTGAACTGACAGCGATGTTTGTGGTCAGCTACCAGCCGGATCCCCAAATTGCACAGGAATTGTATGAATTGGAACGCAAAGGGATCGGATTGATCGTTCGTTCCACCGACCCCAACCTGACTGCTGAAAAAATCGCTCAGGTATACGATTTGCCGGTAGAAATGGTGCATGTGATCCCGGCTAAATTGCACAGCGATTTTGATATCCTGACCTCCCAAAAGGATACAGCTCCTTCCGGTCTGTCTTTTACAGGCGGCGCTGCGTCGTTATTCCATGGCGTAACAGCCGCGGTTTCGGTAAAGAGTGCCATCGCAATGGGGACAGTGCTCCAAATCGTGGGAATTTTGCTGGGATATGGCATTATGACGGTATTTACCCTGCTCGGCGCGATGCAAAACGTCAATGGCTTGGCGGTGGTGGCTTTCCAGCTTTTGTGGGGCGCCGGTACCATACTGTTTTCCAATTTAAGAAAAATATAACACATTGTCTTTGAATCGAAGGTGCCCGCCCAGATAGCGGGCGCCT
>JBJEQT010000055.1:0-3701 GCA_051881895.1 Oscillospiraceae bacterium | reverse complement strand
TGGGGGCGTCGATTTCAACTTCCGGTTCTTTTTCTTCTTCCGGTTCCTTTTCCTCTTCAGAAGGTTGAGTTTCCTCCTGTTTTGTCTCCTCCTCCGGCTGATTTGGGTTTTCTCTGCCGTTGCAGGCAGCGGCGCTGAACAGCATCATCGTTGCCAGCAGCAGGGCCAGCACTTTGGAAAGGCTTTTCTTTTTCATGATCGTTCTCCTTTTATCATTTCTTATCCCAGAATATTGCAGACAATGCCTTTTTCGGCATCCAGGATGATGGTTGTACCGCTGCGCAGTACATTTGTGCAATTTGCGGCTCCCACCAGCACCGGAATATCCAAAGTCAGGCCCACAATGGCGGCATGGCAGTTTTCATCCGGGCTGCTGACAATGATACCGGAAGCTTTTTTCAGCAGATCCATAATATCATTGGAGGTTTGTTCCATAACCAGGATGTCACCGGCCCGGAAGTTTTGACGGGCCTCTTTTTCGCTTTTTGCCACACAGACACTGGCACGGATATGCTGATGGCCGATGCCTTTCGCGGTGAGGATCACATCGCCCACGGTTTGAACCTTTAAAATATTGGTGGTACCGGGGATGCCAAGAGGTACGCCGGCGGTGATGACCACCAAATTGCCGTCATGAATCAGGCCTTCGTCTCTGGCCCTCTCCACGGCATGGTCAAAGAGAGCATCGGCATTAGTCTGTGGGTGGCAGAGAATCGGGTGCACACCCCAGGACATAGCCAGCTGGCGGTAAACCTTTTCATTCACCGTACAGCCGATAATGGGCATTTCCGGACGGTATTTGCTGATCATCCGGGCGGTTTGTCCAGACTCGGTAACCGTAATAATAGCGCTTGCCTCCAAGTCGTAGGCAGTTGTACAGGTGGCATGGGAGATAGCATTTGTCACATTGCGCATGGCTTGTTCATTGAAGCGGTGGAAGCGGGCTTCGTAATCAATATCATCTTCGGTTTCCACGGCGATTTTCGCCATGGTGCGGACCGATTCGATCGGATATTTTCCGGCGGCAGTTTCCCCGGAGAGCATGATGGCGCTGGTGCCATCATAAATAGCGTTAGCCACGTCGGTGGTTTCGGCACGGGTAGGGCGGGGATTCTTGATCATACTGTCCAGCATCTGAGTAGCGGTGATCACATATTTGCCACTGTGGTACACTTTTTTAATGATGTCTTTTTGAATCTTGGGAACCTTTTCAAAGGGGATCTCTACACCCATGTCGCCGCGAGCGATCATGATGCCGTCGGAAACCCGGATGATTTCGTCAATGTTGTTGACGCCTTCCGCATTTTCAATTTTTGCGATAATTTTGATGGTTTCACCGCCGTTTTGTTTCAGCAGCTCCCGCAGACATTGAATATCCTGGGCATTGCGGACGAAGGAAGCGGCGATAAAATCGTAGCCGGCTTTGATGCCAAAAAGGATATCGGCCCGATCCCGGTCACTGAGGTAAGGCATGGACAGGGAGACGTTGGGGACGTTAATCCCTTTGCGATTGGAAACGATGCCGCCGTTGATCACGGTGCAGATGATTTCCGGATCGTTGACTTCTTCCACCCGGAGTTCGATCAGACCGTCATCCACCAGAATAGCATCGCCGGGTTTTACATCCGAAGGGAGTCCTTTAAAAGTGATGGAGGCTTTTTCCCGGGTCCCCTCCATGCTTTCTGTCGTAAGAATAAAGGTTGCGCCGGCTTCCAGCGTCTCACTGCCGTTGACAAAAGTGCCAAGGCGGATCTCCGGACCTTTGGTGTCCAAAAGGGTTGCCAGCGGAACGCCCATTTCCTCTCTAAGCTTGTATAGAATATCAAGCTTTTGCTGATGTTCTTCATGGGTGCCATGGGAAAAATTAAAGCGGGCGACATCCATCCCGGCCTTGATCATCTCCCGCAGCACATCCTCCGTCTGGCTTGCCGGACCGAGGGTGCAGATAATTTTGGTTTTTCTCATCTTAATCACGCCTGTTCTTCTAAAGAAATTTACTTGTTATCTCTTTCACTATATTCAGTATTACTATATCCTACCGGAGGAAGAAAATCAACGATTCCTACGAAAATTTAATGTTTTTTAACCATTCCCAAGCTCTTGCCCTTTTTGTTGTTCAGAGGATTCGCTGGCTCAGGAGCTTAAATTCAGGCTTGGTGACATAGGAAGCGTAAGTGATCCTGCCTTCAAAGTTCAGGATATTCTGAAAACGGTAACGAAGCGCGGCGCTGGTGATGTGATCCGCCTGATTCCTTGGAAAACTGGAGAGAATTCTACTTTTACTCCATGACGAAAAGCAAAGCGTCACCGGCAGAGGCGATCATAGCGCTCATCAGACTTTGCAGGGCAGCGGAAACGGCGCTTTCTTCCACATCATAATCGTAGGCGAAGTCTTCGATAAAGGCAGGAATGTCAAAATCCAGGGAGGAGAAGCAGGCGCGGAGAGGTTTGATGATCTCCGGAGTCAGCAGGATTAGGTCCATGGCATCACAGTCTTCCTGCCAGAAATCCATCAGGCGGGCATAGCGGCCGCCCTGACGCAGTTCCTCACAGACATCGCTTTCCAGAAGATCAAAGAGCATGGAAAAAACAGAATCGTCGCTGCAGAGGATGGGCAGGCCGTTTTCATCCGGCTGTTCCAGCTCAAGGCAGGCTTCCCGTACACGATCAGGATCTTTTTCCAGCGCTTTTTCCATGGCATCCAGTGTTTTCAGCGGTACTTTTTTAAATAGAACGGACATAAGAACACTCCTTTGCTTTCTTTTCTTCTATTATACAGCATCTGGCAGACGGAAGGAAGGGTGTAAATTTATTCCGCCCCCTTTTCCTCGGGAAAAAAATGTGGTATTCTTCCTAATGAAATCAATTGTATCGGAGGGTTTTATGCAGAAATTGATCGGCCTGATGCGAAAGGCAATCCAAAAATATGATATGATCCAGCCCGGCGACCGCATTGCGGTGGGCGTCAGCGGCGGAAAAGACTCGGTAGCACTGCTGGCAGGTTTGGCAAAGCTGCGGGACTTTATAGGGAGTCCCTACGAGATCGTGGCAATTACGCTGGATTATCGTTTCGGCGGCGTAGACAGCGATTTTTCCCAATTAAGGGAGCTTTGCGATCAGTGGGGTGTGCAGTATGTGGTGAAACCCACTGAAATTGGTCAGATCATTTTTGATATTCGCAAGGAATCCAACCCATGCAGCCTGTGTGCCCGCATGAGGAGGGGCTGTCTGCATGACGCAGCGAAAGAATACGGCTGCAATAAGATCGCTTTGGGGCATCATTATGACGATGCGGTAGAAACGTTTATTATGAATCTGTTTAATGAAGGGCGCATTGGCTGCTTTCAGCCGGTGACTTATCTGAGCCGGAAAGACCTGACTCTCATCCGACCAATGATTTTGGCGGAGGAAAATGTGATTTCTTCAACGGTACGCCGCTGCAACTTGCCGGTTGTTAAAAGTAAATGTCCGGCTGATGGTGTGACGCAGCGGCAGTGGACGAAGGAATGGATACGCGCAATGGACAAGGAGCATCCAGGCTTGAAGAAGCGACTTTATGGAGCATTGGAGAGAGGACACATCGACGGGTTTACCGACAGAGAATACGACAGAACCAATGAGAAACGGGAGGATTAACTTGATTTTAAAATAAATATAAAAAACTTCGAAAAAACCGGTTGACAAGGAAGAGATGGCGTGAT
>JBJEQT010000054.1:0-16878 GCA_051881895.1 Oscillospiraceae bacterium | reverse complement strand
TTCACCGGCTGGTACACCGACGAGGCGCTCACTACGCCGTACGATTTTGACAGCTCTGTTACCGAAAACATCACCCTTTACGCGGGATTCACATCGGCTCCCTACACGGTTACGGCCTCTTTTTCCGTCACTGTGGAGACGTTCGATCGCGGCGAGCCCGGCGAGACGACCTTTGAGCTGGAGGTCATAGATGCTTGGGGCGAACCGCTGGAATTTGACGGCGTGGAGGTCACCGCTTCTGTCACCACCAACGGCGAAGGAAGCTATCCCGGCACCATGAGCATCAGCGGCTCCGTGAAGGATCTTTGGGACATGCTCAACGAGGGCGTGTGCGTGCGGCAGGTAAACGCGGGCGAAGCAAACTGGACCTATGACGACACGGTGTATACCCTGTTCTTAAAAGAGGGAATCGTTGGTTTGGACGCAGATGATGACGCCGCGCCGGCCTATTCCATTTTGATTTTCCCGACGATTTTAGAAGAAACAGGAAACGGCGAGTACTATCAAGTCGATTGGAACGGCGGCCCGGTCAGTGAGATGTGCTTTACCAACACCTATACCAGCAACCAGGCCCATATCCGGACAGAGGAGCAGCCTGAGCCGGATGAATCGACCAAGCCGGCAGGCGGCAATTCGGGCAGCGGGGATAAATCGAACCCGCAGACAGGCGACAGCAACAGCCTTGCTGTCTGCGCTGCGTTGATCGCGGTATCGGCCGCGGGTATGGCCGCCGCGGGCCTGAGCGGCAAGCGCGGCAAAAACGGCCGGGCGAAATAGGCGGAACAAACCATCCAAATAAACAGCAAACACCCTGCGGGACTTGGGAGTCCCGCAGGGTGTTTTTTCATCGTATTTTGGCGCCGTCAAAAACGTTTTGCCCCACAGCGCCGCTTTGCGGAGGAAGAAAAGCTTTCCCTATCACAGGTTTGGTGCCGGGGCTTATGCCGTTTTGCAAGCTTTTGCCGTTATCAATGCCAGTTTTTTATTGCGGCAGGTTAATTGACCTGCACATTGGCGTCTCCGCTGCTGACCTGTTTTGCCATGACCACAAACCGCTGGTTCTCACTGGGGCCCAGCGCCCGCGTGCAGGTGGAAAGGGTCACGATCCGGTCGCTGGAAGAGACGCTCACGCCGTAATCATGCAAAGACAGACGCCGCGCCTTGTCGATCATGGATTGCAGCGCCGTTCCGGTGCAGTTGGTATACAGGTAAAAATCCAGGTCGGTGGTATAAAAGACCGCGAAGACCTGCCATACCATATCCTGCGAGGTGGTAGAATAGTAGAAATAGGGCACCCGCTGGGCAAACCACAGATGGGCGAAAGAAGGCAGCTGCGCAAACATTACGTCACTGGACCGGCCCACCGACGGATTGCCGGATACGTTGCTCCAGTTGTGTCCGAAAATGACCGTGTTGGTGCTGTAATCCGTAACGTCCGTGTCCACCCAAAGGGAACCGTTATAACTGTAATTGCGGTTGATATCCAGATTCATATAGGTGGTCAGAGTGGCTCCTTGCAGGACGGGGTAATCGATATTGGTTCCGGGAATCTGCAGCCAACCGATGGTATCGCTGTTGATATAATCGTGACAGTAAGCCGCTCTTTCCCGGCCGGAGCCCTCCAGTTGGGAAAGATCTACCGCCCAGCCTGCGGGAGCCGAAGCCAGTTCATAGTTTTCCAAAGAATCCATCGTCAGGGAAATCCGCTCTTCCGGTGCGATCGCAACCGTAACCGGAGCTGCTTCGGCTTCTTCCAAAGCCTTCTGCTCGTATTTTGCCAATAGTTCTTCCAAATCGAAAGGCTCTTCCGCGGGAGCGGCGGCGGCTTCCGTTTGGATAACGGGCAAAAGGACCTCCGGTTTCAGCGAAGGCTCCATGAGAAAAGCGAAGCCGAGAAAAAGGATGCAAAAGACACATCCTGCCGCACCGGCTACCGCGCTGCCCTGTCCCGGGAAAAACGCTTGTTCCGCCAGACGGTACCATTGCCGCACCAGAGCAACAAAAAAATCCACCGCCTCATCTGCGCGTGCGACAGCCCTGCGGACGCACCCAACCAAAAAAGACCATCCATTTGCTGCGGCCCGGACTGCCAAGGCCAAACGGTCCTCGGCGCAGATGGCGGAAGAAGACGGCCTTTGACGGTCAG
Organism: Oscillospiraceae bacterium; assembly: GCA_051881895.1. Lineage (GTDB taxonomy): Bacteria > Bacillota > Clostridia > Oscillospirales > Ruminococcaceae > UBA3818. The sequence continues at coordinate 14,732 of JBJEQT010000054.1, read as the reverse complement.
AAAGAAATTCCTGCGGTTCCAATGACATTCCCCCTTGATGTTGTTGCCGTTTTCAGTATAACAAAGCGGCAAAGGCAATACCAGTAAAATTCTGCAAAATTTAGCCAAAAAACACAAAAATCCCGATTTCGGGCAGAAACCGGGATTTTGCAGAACTATTCCAATACGTAGATATTAACGGTACGTAAGCCGTTGAGCAGGCTTTCCAAATAGGTATCGTAAAACAGGTCCACATCGATGATTCCTTCCATCAGCCCGCTACCGGTATCCGAGGCGATGGCATAACCGTAAACGAAGCTGCCGTCCGCCGAGGTAATATACAGCTTGGAACCGTAGGGGATCACGTTGGGATTCACGGCGACATGTCCGGCGGAAAGGCTGTTGCCGGAAGCGCCGCGGGCATTCCCCCCGGCGCTGTATCCGGTGGCCTTTGCGTTGGTGATGACAGATTTATAAACCGTGGGCGCGTTGTCGACAATGGTGTAGCCAAAGTCATAAGGGGAAACCGGAACGTTTCCGCCCACCAGATGGATTTGGGTAGTCGGCCGCAGAATAATATTTTCTCCCAGCAGCTGCGCTTCTTCCACCACGCCGTCCCTGGTGGTTTCCCCATAGGTCAGGATTTTTTTGCCTACCGCGCCCTCCTGAAGCAGACGGCTTTTTCCGCTGCGCAAAAGGGGCGTGGTGCGGGTCTCCACTTCATAGGGGATTTCTTCTTCGTAAGCCATGGTGCGGTAATCGATTCGGTTGATGAAAATGCGGTCGTTTTCCTCCAGAAATTCATATAGGGGATGGCTGATCAGATCGTTATCGTCAATGGAAACCCCCGCTTTTTCCAGGGCGTCGGCCACGGTTCCATCGGTCATCATGACCCGGTAGGTCGTTTGATCCGCGCGGATTACCACCGGAAAGGCGCGGGTGATGCTGATCTCCGCAACATTTCCGTCAAAACCGGAAAAGGAAACTTCGTCGTGCGAAGAAACAGATATACCGCTTTCTTCTAAAATGGCGTCCAATTCCCGTTCACTGGTATTCAGGATCGTTGTCTGCTGATCGGCACGGATATAAACCGTGTTTGTCGTTGCGGAGACCGCATAAACGGTCAATGACAGCAAGACAGACAGCACCGACACGGCGAACCCGCGGCTTTTGACAACTATGCCGGCCAGCCGTGCCATACAAAAAATTCGATTCATCCAATTCTCCTTTGGCGTTCCGCCTCGGCGAAGCCGAAACAGTTTTTTGAAAAAGCAGAACAGGAGGCTGCTTTTTTTAGTATTTTACCAAACTTGTTGCCATTATATTCACCCAAAAGGCGGCTGTCAAGTTTTGAAATAAGCGCAGAGCGGCTTAAATAAAAGGTTTTTTGCCGATTTTCCCTCGTTTTCGTCATGGATAACAACGAATTTTTGAAAATTTTCTTTCGATATTTCTACACCTTATCCAAAGTTGTGAGCAACCCGTTTCGGCGGACAAAAAAGGCCTGAAAAGGCTTTTCTTTTTTCGTGTTGACAAAAAAGTCAATACGTGATAATATATTTTTGATATCAAAATAATATTATAAAAGTGAGGAGTAACTATGACACTAGAGGTTGATAAAAAAGAAGTAGAGGAAAAACGAATCCGGGCCAAAAGCGGTATGGGTATTTTGATCCTGCTTTTGCTTTTGATGGCAGTATCCATTGCGGCAGCGGTATTCGGCATCCTTTTTCTGGCGCGGGAGCGTTTCGCGCTGGGCGGCATTTTGCTGGGAGCGGGCGTTTTGTTCTCCTGTGTCATCGGCCCGATCCTGTTTGCGGGACTCAAGGTCCTCAAGCCCAACGAAGCGCTGGTACTGACATTGTTCGGCAAATATTACGGCACTTTGACCGGCCCCGGGTTTTTCTATGTGAATCCCTTTGTCACTGCTGTAAATCCGGCGGCCCAATCGGCGATGGGGCGGTACTCGTCAGCCTTCTCGTCCGGATCTGACGCAGGCAGCGCGGCGATTCAGGCGGCAGGGCAGGCGGCATTAGCCAGCAAAAAAATTTCCTTAAAGGCCATGACCTTAAACAATGACAAGCAAAAGATCAATGATAAGCTGGGCAACCCGATTATCATCGGCATTGTGGTGATCTGGCGGGTAGCCAATACGGCGAAAGCGGTATTCAATGTGGACAATTACAAAGAATTCCTTTCTATCCAGTGTGATTCGGCGCTTCGGAATGTGGTGCGGCTGTATCCGTATGACATTTCGGAGGATGAGGGAAACGGCGAGGAAGAAAAATCCCTGCGTGGTTCCAGCCAGGAAATCGCGGATATTTTAAAAGAAGAGATCCAGAAAAAGGTGGAGATCGCCGGACTGGAAATCGCAGAGGCGCGGATCACCCATTTGGCCTATGCGCCGGAAATTGCTGCGGCGATGCTGCAGCGCCAGCAGGCCAGCGCCATCATTGACGCGCGCAAGCTGATCGTGGAAGGCGCCGTGGGAATGGTGGAAATGGCGCTGAACAAGCTGGGAGAAAACGATATCGTCACATTGGATGAGGAGCGAAAAGCGGCGATGGTCAGTAACCTGCTGGTGGTTTTGTGCGGCAACAAAGACGCGCAGCCCATTGTCAACAGCGGTTCTATCTATTAATCCGGAGTTTGGAACATGGAGGAACAGAACAAAAAAGAAAAAGCGAAAAAGCAGCTTCTGCTGCGCCTTTCTCCCGCGCTGTGGCAGGAGTTGGCGGCTTGGGCGGAGGACGATTTTCGCTCCATCAACGGCCAGATTGAATATCTGCTGACCGAATGTGTGAAAAAGCGGAAAAAGAATTTTACCGCTCCCGAAAAAGAGGAAGAAGACGCATAAAAACCGCTCCGAAAAGGATTCCTTTTCGGAGCGGTTCCCATACCGGGGCAGCCGGCACAGAAACATTCCCGGCGCGGCATAAAAAGCGAAAATCCCGGTTGGAACCGTTCGATTTTGTTAAGTCCCGACAAAAGGAGATACCGATGGAACGTTTGACACAGAAATTGCCGAAAGGCGGCTATCAGGCGAAAGCGGATGCCTCTTCCGTTTTGGAGCGGCTGGGCCGGTTGGAGGATCTTTATGATGCGCTGACCGCCGAAAGAAATAAGATTGCCGCCCGGATGGAAGAGCTGCGCGGCCAGGGAAAGGTGAAAACCGCCGCCTACCAGCAGAATATGGCGCATAAGCTGATGCTGCAGGGACTGATGGACAGGATGGATATCTACGCGGGAGAAGCGCCCGGCGCAAAAAAATAAGCCGGTTTTCAAAGAAAACCCGAAGAAGCTGAAACAATCAGCCGCTTCGGGTTGTCTTTTTTCATAAGAGCAGGTTTGAAAAGGTATTACTGGTTGAGTTCCAGAATAATATCTTTATAGCAGGGAACCTCGTTGGCCAGCGCATGGATGTTGATATGTTCGTTGCGCCCGTGAACCGTGCCGACTTCTTCATTGGTCAGGGCATGGGGCACAAAGCGAAGCACATTGTCGCAGACTTTGGTAAAGTGGCGCGCGTCGGTGCCGCCCAGAATCAGATAAGGGGTCACGCCGACCTCGGGGAAATGCTTATGAACCGCTTTTTCAATCGCCAGATACGGTACCGAGCCCAGCGGGGTGATTTCAGAAGCGCCGCGTCCGCCCATCAGTTCCGTCTCCAGGCCGTACCGGCCGGCGATAGCTTTCATCGTAGAAACGACGCTTTCCACCGTATCGTGAGGGGACAGGCGCAGGTTGCAGATCACATAGGCGGCATCCGGCAGGATATTGGCCGCATGGGCGCCCTCAATGATCGTAAAGGCGGCAGTGGTTTTGAGCATCGCGCCTTTGAATCCGTCTTTGTAGCGATAGATTTTTTCCAGAATCGGCGTAAACAGCCACAGGTTACCGTAAATAAAGCGCTGTTTCAAAGGCATTTCCGGTGCGAAAGTCTCCAGCATTCTGCGGGTGGTAGGATCCATTTTGCATTTAAACGGAGATTTTCTTTCAATCCGGGCAATGAATTTGGACAGGCGGCCGATGGTGGAGACATGCGGCGGTTCGCTGGAATGGCCGCCGTTGGAGCGGGCAGTGAATTTAATATTGATATAGCCCTTTTCTCCCAGCCCAATCAGCGCGTAGGGGCGGCGGACGCCGTCCATGGGGCTTTCGCCGATGGAACAGCCCTCGTCCAGCACCATCTCCAGATGGACGCCGTGATCATGCAGGTAGTCCACCGCCATCTGGGCGCCGGGGCCGGAGTTTTCCTCGGTACGGGAGCAGCAAATGTACAAATCCCGGTTGGGGGTCATCCCTTCGGCAATCAGCTGTTCAAATGCCTCAAAAAAGCCGCACAGCCCGCTTTTGATATCGATGGAGCCGCGGCCCCACAGGACATCGTCGATGATTTCCCCGCCGAAAGGATCATGGCTCCATTCGCCGGCAGCGTCCACCACATCCATGTGACCCATGAATAGGATGCCTTCCTTGTCGTGGTTTCCGCTGTCCCATTTTAACAGCAGGTTGTTATCCAGATAATCCATCCTCTGGAATTTTTCGAAAACATTCGGAAACAGCCGGGACAATGTCTCGATCATCGGGTCAAACTGGTGAGGGTTGTCTTCTCCCGGAAGGACCACTGTGTTGACCTGGACCATTTTGGACAGCTTGCCCGCAATGCGCATGGCGTCGGGGTTTTCCTTGCGCACCAGCGGCGTTTCCGGAACGCTCTTTCGGTTGATGCAGGCGCGCACCAAACAAACAAGCAACAGCACTGCGATGACGGCGATTACCGACAGCAGCAGATACAGAAAGATCATTTCTCTACCTCCTAATTTCCGCGTCAGCGGAAAAAACCGCTTTTCGGCAGCGGCAGCCGTATTGGCCGGCAGATTTTGCCGGGCTTCACCGAACATTATAGTAAAGGTGGGGAAAAATTACAAGGATTTTGACATATTTGGGAAGAGATAGCGCCTGCGGGAGAAAAATTACCTAAAATCAGGAAAAAAGAGCGAGGGAATGATTGTATTCTTTCCCTTTTGTGATATGATAAAATTCGGATGAAGAGGTGTGTGTAAAAATGGTTTTTTCGAATTTGATTTTCTTGTATTTGTTTTTGCCTGCAAATATTTTGCTGTATTATATCACCCGCAATCCCGCCTGGCGAAATGGTGTGCTGATCGCTTTTTCGCTCTTTTTTTATGCCTGGGGAGAGCCGGTATGGGTCACGCTTTTGATTTTCAGCGCCACCATCGATTATTTTCACGGGCGGATCTGCGAAAAATATGCCGGCCGATGGCAGGCCAGGGCGGCGCTTGTTTCCTCGCTGGTTTTGAATTTGGGACTGTTGGGGATCTTTAAGTACAGCGGCATGCTGGTGGAAAGCGTCAACGCGCTGACAGGGCTGTCCCTGCCGGTTCCCGCCTTTTCTTTGCCGATCGGTATTTCTTTCTACACATTCCAGACCATTTCCTATGTCATCGATGTGTACCGGGGGCAGGCTCGCGCGCAAAAGTCTTACTGGCACTTTTTTATGTACGTTTCCATGTATCCGCAGCTGGTGGCAGGCCCTATCGTGCGCTACAAAGATGTGTCAGCGCAGATCGAGAGCCGGCAGACCAGCCGGGAGGATTTTGTAAAAGGGATCTCCCGGTTTTGCACCGGCTTGGGGAAAAAGGTGTTGATCGCCAATCTGGCGGGGGATTTTGCCTCCCAGTATCTGGACGGTGACCTGTCTGCGCTGACCACTGCCGGCGCATGGTTTGGCATTTTGATGTTTACGCTCCAAATCTATTTTGATTTTTCTGGCTATTCGGACATGGCGATCGGTTTGGCCCGGCTGTTTGGATTCCACTATGTGGAGAACTTCAACTATCCGTATATTTCCCGGTCCGCCACGGAATTCTGGCGCCGGTGGCATATTTCATTGGGAAGCTTTTTCAGGGATTATGTTTATATCCCCATGGGAGGAAACCGCCGGCATCAATTCTGGAATCTTCTGGTGGTTTGGTTTTTGACCGGCTTATGGCATGGCGCCAGCTGGAATTTCGTATTGTGGGGCCTTTATTTTGGGGCTCTGGTTATTTTGGAAAAATGGTTTTTCCTGCGGGTGCTGGAAAAGCTGCCGCGGATTTTCAGCCATCTGTATCTGATCTTCGCCGTTGTGATCGGCTGGTCTTTGTTTTATTTTACCGATTTGTCCCGGCTTGGCAGGTTCCTGCAGGTATTATTTGGCGCATCCGGCGCAGGATTATGGGACGTTCAGCTGGAAGTTGTGCTGATAAACAACCTGTTTTGGCTGGCCATTGCGCTGGTGGGCTGTCTGCCGCTGGTGCCGTGGGGAAAAAAGAAATGGCAGATGCTGTCCCGCCCGAAGTGGGCCCCCCGACTGGAAGGCTGCGCGAGCATAGGATGGGATCTGGTGCTGTTGTTTTTGTGTACGGCTTTTCTGGCGGGGCAGAGCTATAACCCGTTTTTGTATTTTCGATTTTAGGCGGATAGGGGATAGGAAGGATGCATATCAAGGAAAAAAGGAAAGCCGGGCATCGGAAGGGAAAATCGTGTCCCTGGCAGATGGTTCTGTTTACCGCCATTTTAACAGCAGTAGGGATTGCTTCTCTGCTGCTTGAGAAACCGAATGTTTCCGAAATGGAACAGCGGGATTTGGCGCCAAAGCCCGCAATCAGCTGGCAGAGCTGGTTTAAAGGAGACTTTTCCAAAGCATTTGACGCGTATTACGCGGATACTTTCCCCCTGCGGGATTTTTTAGTGGCTTTTTCCAGCAGCGTTAAGGAAAGCCTGGGCATCCGCTACGATGACATTCGGATTTTAGGCGGGGCCGACGCGCCGGTGGAAACGCCGGATGAGCCGGTTTCCCAGCCGGAGCAGGTTCTTTCTCGGCCGGAGCAGACTCTTTCTCAGCCGGAAGTATCCCAAAGTCAGGATTCGTCTTCCTCTCAGGAGAGCAAAACGGAAGAGATCGTTTTCTCTCAGCCTCAGGAGGAAGAAGACGACATCGGCGTGAACAAAAGCGGAATTTTTATTTACAAAGGAATGGGGATGTCCCTGTTTGGCGGCAATGCGTCGGTAGGGAAAGTTTATGCCGATAACATCAACGCCTATCACCAGGCTTTGGGCGATTCCGTACGGGTGTTTGATATGGTGGTTCCCACCAGCGCGGAGTTTTATCTGCCCGAAAAATATAAAAAGCTGTCCAATTCCGAAAAAGACGCCATCCAGAGCATTTACAAAAACCTGGCAGACGGTGTGACCGGTGTGGATGCGTATGGCGCCATTGCGCAGCATACGGATGAGTATCTGTATTTTAATACCGACCATCATTGGACAGGGCGAGGCGCTTACTGGGCATATACCGCCTTTGCCGAGGCGGCGGGATTTACGCCGCTGGATATTGCGTCCGACTACACCGTGAAACAGATCGACAACTTTTTAGGCAGCCTTTACCGGCAGACGCAGGACTCCAAAATGCGGGAAAAAGGCGATTATGTGGAATATTTTATCCCCGATGTTGCGGCACAGGCGTATATTGTGCAGAAAGATCAGCCGTATGTCAAGTACAAATGGACGGTATGGGCGGAAAGTGTTTCCGGCTCAAACGGATATCTGGTGTTTTTGTGCGGCGACGCGCCGATGATCCAGATCGATACCGGAACTCGCAACGGCAAAAGCATTGTAGTGGTAAAAGAATCCTACGGCAACGCTTTCGTCCCTTTTTTAATCCCGCATTATGAGCACATCTACGTGGTGGATGAAAGATATTTCCAAACGTCGCTGATAGAGTTTATCCAGCAAAACGGCGTTAACGATCTGCTGTTTTTAAACAACGCTTTTTCCGCCATGACCGGCTATCATGCGAACAATCTGAAAAAGCTGATGTATCAGGTATATGTCCCGCCGGAGCAGACAGAAGAGGAAAGCCAGGCACAAAACAACCGGGCGGAGGAGCCGAAATGGCAGGGCGTACAGGAAGATGATACTGGGAACGAAGATGACGACGAGTGATTCTTTAAGGATACGGCCCAATAAAAAAGAGAAACCGGTTTTTCCGGTTTCTCTTTTTTTTATCCTTTTTTCCAAAAGGGCTTCCAGCTGCGAAGATAATTGGGAAAAGGATGCAGATATTCGGTCAGGGAAATCAACGGCTTCTGGTTGCCGATAAAAGGGATAGCGCCGGTCTCGTTGCACCCGAAGATCTCCATTGCCTGGGCAACGTCCAGGTTGCGGATGTGGTGGCGGGTCCTTTTTTCCGACATGGAATAAACAAAGACATCGCACCGGCGGTCAAAGGACTGAATCGGGCTTTGGCGAAGAACGACCTGGGAGATTCGCTCCCGAGGAAGAACAACCGTGTGGAGCTGATTCCCGCTGGAATAACGCAGGGTGAATATATTTCCCTGGCGCCCGATTCCGGAAGAGAAAAAGTCCAAAAGCCGCACTGCCAGAAACCACAAGCAGGGGATCATTGCCATACATACGATAGAATAGGTAAAGTCTGCCCAGCTTGGAAAAAGCATCGCTATCACAGCGCCGGCTGCCGGGATCAGCAGCGTCGGAACCAGAGGGTCCAGAATAAAGCGGAAAATAGCCCCGCCGTTGGGTTTGACCTGACGTGGGGAAGTGGTGAATTCCGGCAGCAAAAAGTGCAGATGCCGCTGCAGGCGATCCCAGGAATTGGCCGGGATCATGGCGGAAATATCATCTTTTTCCTTTCCGTACCCAACCGCGTTGACGAAAACAGAATACAGACCCAACAGTTTGGTGACCAGGCTTTGACGGATGTCGATATAATTGATCTCATCCAGGCGGACGGAGTAGCTTCGGTTGGTGATAATTCCGCTGTCGATCAACAACTCCTGCTTATGGCGGCGCACCACAAAGTTTTTGTGCCGGATCAGGTTGCGGATGAAAGAGTACAGCCAGCCGAAGATGATCAGATAAGCCACTGCCACCGTCGCGGGCGGGATTCCCCAGGCGATCGCGCGGGTCAGGCGCTCAAAGGTGCCGGTAATTCGGTCGGCGAACTCCTGTCCGAGCAGCGAACCGGTTTGGGAGATAAAGGTGGCAAAAAACAAAACACTGGCGAACGAGCTGCTGAGAATAGCCGAAAGGCAGGTGATATAAAGCCCTTTGGGATGGTATTCCCGCGGGGCAAAATCCGGGTCAGTCAAGGTGTTCGCCCGTTTGTCGAAGATAGCCACCGCCGTTTTTTTCGGCAGGATCAGCGAGATATCCATATTGTTCCCGGTTCCGGCCCAGGTATCTACCCGAAGCTGAACGCCGCCGACAGGCTTCAGATAAAAAGGGCGGGTCAGCGACATGGTGATGATTTTAGAGGTGGGAATGAACATCCGCCGGCGGAACAGAACTCCTTTGCGGATGGAAAGACCAGCCGTTTCCCAGCGATAGCGCAGGCACCACCACTGCAAAAAGGCCAGCAGAAAAATGGCGGCGATGATCAAAATATCCTTCCAGGCGCCGTCAAGCCATAGGGACACAGTTCCGCCGGACAGAGCGGTGAGAAAGCCGCGGGCAACCGGGAAAATCAACAGAAACAAAAATCGCCAAACCATCTGCAGCAGCGTGATGGGATGGGTGCGGTGTTCCAACACAACTCCTCCTTATCTGCGTTTTTTTCGGCGGGCGCAGTATTCCTGCAGATTTTGGGCGTCAGCAAAGAAAAGGCAGGGAAGATACAGCGATGTGCCTACGCTGTGGATCATAACAGAAGCAAGGCCGAACGGCAGCATGTCCGGCGTGCGCAGGGTCGTAACGTACTGGATGTTGTCCAGCGGGACGACTCTGCGGCGGTTGTAGAATACGCCGCAGTCGACAATCAGATTTCCGTCATGCAGAAAGAATGTGAATTTGATGCGTTTGAGCGGGTAGTAAACGCAAAAGAAAAAAAGAAAGAGAACGCCGATCAGAATCAGGGACAGGCGGTGCCAAAACGGAAAATCGGACAGAAGGAGCGTCAGCAGAAAAGCCACCAGAAAGGTTACGACGCAGGCGCGAATCTGCCAAAGAAACAGGGCCCGGCGGGGCAGGGTGTTCTTTTTCATATCCTCACTCCTTCTTCCCGGCGGGTTTCTTCATCGTCAGAGAGATCCGCTTTTTGGCCGGATCCACCCCAAGCACCCAAACGGTGACAATATCGCCTACCTTTACCGCTTCTGACGGATGGCGGATAAACCGGTCGCAAATCTGAGAGATGTGGACCAGCCCATCCTGGTGCACGCCGATATCCACGAATACGCCGAAATCAATCACATTCCGGACGGTGCCTCGCAGTTCCATGCCTTCTTTTAAATCCTCCATGGAAAGGATGTCGGTGCGAAGCAGCGGAGCAGGCAGCTCATCCCGGGGATCACGCCCCGGCTTGGCCAGCTCGGCGATGATATCCCGCAAAGTGGGCAGGCCGATGCCCAGTTCCTTAGCCAGGCCGGGCAAACGGGCTTCTTCCAGCTCCCGCATCACAGCCGGCATTCTCCCGCTTTTTAAATCCGCATCAGAGCAGCCGCACAGTTTCAGCAAAGTCCGGGCGGCCTCATAGCTTTCCGGATGGACGGCGGTATGGTCCAACAGATCGTCGCTTTCCGGAACCCGCAAAAACCCGGCGCACTGTTCATAGGCTTTTTTACCGAGTTTATTCACTTCCTGCAGTTGTTTTCGGGAGGAGAACGGTCCGTTTTCTTCCCGGAAGGCCACGATGTTTTTGGCCAAAGCGGTGCTGATGCCCGCGACATGGCTTAAAAGGGAGAACGAGGCGGTGTTGAGGTCCACGCCTACCGTGTTAACACAGTTTTCTACGACGCCGGCCAGCGTCTCGTCCAGGCGGGCACGGGGCATATCGTGCTGATACTGCCCAACGCCGATGGCTTTGGGGTCGATTTTGACCAATTCGGCCAGAGGGTCCTGCAGCCGCCGCGCGATGGACACCGCGGAGCGCAAGGACACATCGTATTGGGGAAATTCCTCGGCGGCCAATTTAGAAGCGGAGTAAACCGACGCGCCCGCCTCGCTGACCACCATATAGGAAACCTTTTGCGGAATTTCCCGCAGAAGATCGGCGACAAAGACCTCTGATTCGTGAGAGGCAGTCCCGTTGCCGATGGCAATCACACTGACGCCGTATTTTTCAATCAACTGTTTACATTTTTCCTTGGCCGGACCGATTTTGTTTTGAGGCGGGGTAGGATAAATGACAGCCGTGTCCAGCACCTTTCCGGCGGCATCGACCACCGCCAGCTTGCAGCCGGTGCGATACGCCGGGTCCAGCCCCAGCGTAACGGCGTTTTTCACCGGCGGCTGCATCAAAAGCTGCTGCAGATTAACGCCGAATACCCGAATGGCTTGTTCCGCGGCTTTTTCGGTGAGGGTATTGCGGACTTCGCGTTCCAGAGAGGGAAAGATCAGCCGGGAAAATCCGTCAAAAGCGGCCTCGCGCACAAAATCTGCACAAAGGGTGTTTTCTTTTACAAAGTCGCGGGCGATTGTTTTGCGGCAGCGTTCCAGGTCTGCTTCCAGCGAGACTTTCAGCGCGCCCTCCCGCTCCGCGCGGTCGATTGCCAGCACTCGGTGAGGCGCGATTTTCGCTACCGGCTCCGAATAAGCGGCATACATATCATAGACAGGGTCGGCTCCGGGTTTTCCCTCTGTTTTTAAAACAGCATGCATCAAAAGAAAATTTCGCAGGGTTTTGCGCAGTTCGGCGGAATCGGACACAGTTTCTGCAATAATATCCGCCGCGCCGGCCAAAGCATCGCCGATGGTCTCGATCCCGGTTTCTGCCGAGACGAACGGCTCGGCCATTTCTTCCGGCGAAGGGGAGTCTTTTTCCTGTGCGAAGATCCGCTGCGCCAGCGGCTCCAGCCCTTTTTCCCGGGCAATGGAAGCACGGGTCCGTCGTTTTGGCTTGAAAGGCCGGTACAAATCTTCCACCTCCGCCAAGGTGGCGGCGGCCGAAATGAATTGAGACAGGGAATCGTCCAGTTTGCCTTGGCTTTCGATGGAGGCAAGAACCTCTTCCTTGCGTTTTTCCAGCCCTCTGAGATATTCCAGCCGGTCTGCCAGTTCCCGCAGAAGCTGGTCGTCCAGAGAGCCAGTCATCTCTTTGCGGTAGCGGGCGATAAAAGGGATGGTATTTCCCTGGTCAATCAGATCGATGGTATTTTGAACCTGCTGGGGACGCAGGCGGAATTCTTCGGCCAAACGAGCGGTTATGTTCAAAATCAGTTTCCTTCTTTCGGTGTAGATTGGTCGCATGAGAAGAACCTCATACGGGATGGCAAGACAAAATAAGCGACCGCCGCCCACGCGGAGGCCGTCGCCTCAAAGGCAGAGATGATTGGATGGATATTTTGATTATTATACCATGTTTTTGCGCGAAAAAGAAGAAAAAGCATCATTTTCGGATGGGCAGATGGGCATTGACAAAAGATTTCCGGTGAAATAGAATAAATAAAAGGAGTGATTACGATGAAAAAGGTTATCATGTACGGCAGCCCCATGTGCGGCGATTGCGTGGAAGCAAAAAAAGTTCTGGAGGCGGAACAGATTCGTTACGGATATGTAGACGTCACTGCGGGAATGGCGCATCTGAAGAAATTTTTGAATCTGCGCGACAATCGGCCGGAGTTTGACGCTGTCAAAGCGGAGGGCAAAATCGGCATTCCCTGCTTTGTGGTAGACGATAAAGATCTTTATATCATGCTGCCGGAAGACCTGGATGTACTTCGCTAAAAATATCTCTTCATGGACAAGCAAAAATCCCCCGCAAAGCGGGGACTATAAGACAGTAAACCACAAAAAGGCGTGACCACAAAGGTCACGCCTTTTTTGCGATAGGGACGGTTGCAAAGCGGCACAAAGGATACAATTCCTTGTGCAGAATTCAGTAACGCAAAACGCACATACGGGATGGTTTCCTACAAAAGAGCACCCTTGTGCCTGTTTGATAAACCGGAAATTATCGTTACTCTTTTTACGTGGGACAAATCGGAATTTGGATTTCCGTCACGAATTTATCCATGTCATTTGTAATCCCATAATCAATCATTGTGATTTCCTTTGAGAAGCCAGCAATTTGCAGGTTGTGGTTGTCGATAAAGGTCTTTAGTTTTTGATATTGAGCGGGGGCATCAGCATGACTTCCGCAAAATCGAAGGGTAATACAGTTTTCGGCCGGAAGTTCCTCAATATATCCCTCAAATTCATCTTCCGGGTCAAGGAGCATGAAGACCAAATCGTATTTTTGATACGTTTGAGCAATCAGATGATCCCGCGAAATACCAACGCCGATTTTCCCAAGAAAGGCCAGAGCATCTTTCTGCTTCGCTTCCAACTGACGGATTGGTACTTCCAGATCAAGGTGTGATCCAATCGAGAGCGGATTGCGAATCCAAGTGATTCTTCTCGCCGGAAAGGTCACGAAGCGGATTACATCTAATTCAGAGGAAACGGCATCTTCAATTTGCCGCAGTCGATGATCAATTTTTCTTTCAATCGTCTCCAGCTCTTTGCGTTTTCGGATGACCATCTCTTTTTGTTGGCGGAGCAATTCCTGAATATGATTGATATCGCGATTTTTCAGAAAATCAGCAATTTGGTCCAAGGGAGTATTCAGCACCCGAAGATAACGGGTGGTGTTCAAACTCTCAAACTGCCGGGTACTATAATAGCGATACCCTGTTTCTGGATCAACATATTCCGGATGCAACAGTCCCTGCTTTTCGTAATGACGCAAAGTACCCACGCTCAGGTGGAACATTTTTGCGATATCACTGATTTGAAATAATCCGCTTTTCTCCATTTTTTTGTTCCTTTCTCTGCATCCAAATAAATACGCCGATGCAGATAGCTACAGACACGCAGGAACCTGCCGAAGTTGCAAGTCCCATGGGGAATAATGTGTCCACGAAGTGTTTTGATGCCAGATACGCCAATGGAATCCGGGCGCAGACAATGGAAATTGAATTGTGCAGAAAGGAGAATCCAGACAATCCGTAGGCACAAAAATAGCCGCTGAAGCAGAAATGAATGCCTGCTAAAACGCAATCCCAGATGTAACCACGCATGTATTGACTCCCCAGACGGATTACTTCTGCGTCAGGCGAGAATAGGCTGACAAAAGATTCCGCCGCCAGCTGCATCACAAGGACGGAAAGCGCGCCGAAAGAAACGGAAAGTATGATCGCATATCGTAAAGTTTGCTTCGCCCTTTCATGTTTGCCTGCGCCGATATTTTGAGCGGCCAGAGTGGAAACCGTAGATAGCATGGAGGATGGCAACAGGAATAAGAAACTGATGATTTTTTCCACAATGCCGACTGCTGCAGCATCGTTCAGGCCACGGGAATTGGCGATGACAGTGATCACAATAAAGGAGATTTGAATAAACCCATCCTGGAAAGCGACTGGGAGTCCGATTTTTAATAGAGAACCCATGATATTCTTCCGAGGGCGGAGATGTTCCCTTTTTAGGACGAGTCCTGTCTGCCTTTTCAGGATGATACCCAATGAAACAATGACACTGATCGTCTGAGATAAGGTCGTACCCAAAGCCGCACCGGCAGGCCCCAGCTTCATTACGCCAATAAACAGATAATCCAGTGCAATGTTGGCGGCACAGGCTATGGCAATAAAGTACATGGGACTTTTGGAATCACCCATGCCTCGGAAGATGGAGCTGATGATATTGTAAGCGGTAATAAACGGAATGCCGATAAAGCAGATGGTCAGATACATTAT
>JBJEQT010000053.1:7019-17126 GCA_051881895.1 Oscillospiraceae bacterium | reverse complement strand
CACTCAAAGAACGGGAGTGCCAAATCGTTAATAAAAGATTTGATATACAGGAGGAATTTTTATGACAATCAAACCTTTGTCCGACCGGATTGTAATCAAGATGGTCGAGGCGGAAGAAACGACGAAAAGCGGGATTATCCTCGCCGGTTCCGCAAAGGAAAAACCCCAGGTCGCAGAAGTGGTGGCGGTAGGCCCCGGCGGCGTGGTAGACGGCAAAGAGGTTAAAATGTATCTGAAACCCGGCGACCGCGTGCTCATGAGCAAATACGCGGGGACTGAAGTAAAACTGGACGGTCAGGAATATACGATTCTGCGCCAGGATGATGTTCTGGCCATTGTCGAGTAACGATCCGCAGACAAACGAATTTTAGGAGGAATCAATCATGGCAAAACAGATCATTTACGGTGAGGATGCCAGAAAAGCGCTCCAAACCGGTATCGATAAACTTTCCAACACGGTTAAAATCACTTTGGGACCGAAAGGCCGCAATGTGGTTCTGGACAAAAAATTCGGCTCTCCGCTGATCACCAACGACGGCGTCACCATTGCCAAGGAGATTGAGCTGGAAGACGCGTTTGAAAACATGGGCGCGCAGCTGGTAAAAGAAGTTTCCGTCAAAACCAACGATGCTGCCGGCGACGGCACCACCACCGCGACGCTGTTGGCCCAGGCTCTGGTCCGGGAAGGCATGAAGAATGTAGCTGCCGGTGCCAACCCCATGGTTGTGAAAAAAGGCATCCAGAAAGCGGTAGATACCGCTGTAGAGGCAATGATCGCCAACTCTCAGAAAATCACCTGCACCGCTGATATTGAGCGGGTTGCCGCCATTTCTGCCGGCGATGAGTCGGTCGGTAAGCTGATCGGCGAAGCGATGGAAAAAGTAACCGCTGACGGCGTTATCACTATCGAGGAATCCAAAACCGCTGAAACTTACAGCGAAGTGGTCGAAGGCATGCAGTTCGACCGGGGTTACATCACCCCCTACATGGTCACCGATACGGATAAAATGGAAGCGGTTATCGATGACGCGTATATCCTGATTACCGATAAGAAAATTTCTTCCATTCAGGAAGTTCTGCCTTTGCTGGAGCAGATCGTGCAGGCAGGCAAAAAGCTGGTCATCATCGCTGAGGATGTCGAGGGCGAGGCTTTGTCTACCCTGATCGTCAACAAGCTGCGCGGCACCTTTACCTGCGTTGCGGTAAAAGCACCCGGATTCGGCGACAGAAGAAAAGAAATGCTGCAGGATATCGCGATCCTCACTGGCGGCCAGGTCATCAGCGAGGAGCTGGGCCTGGAGCTGAAAGATACCACGATGAATCAGCTGGGCCGCGCGAAACAGGTCAAAGTCCAGAAAGAAAACACCATTATTGTGGATGGCGCCGGTTCTTCCGATGAGATCAAAGCCCGTATCCATCAGATCAAAGCTCAGATCGAGACCACCACTTCCGAATTCGACAAAGAGAAACTGCAGGAGCGTCTGGCGAAATTGTCCGGCGGCGTAGCGGTTATCAAGGTCGGTGCGGCGACCGAAGTGGAAATGAAAGATAAGAAGCTGCGCATCGAGGACGCGCTGTCTGCTACCAAAGCGGCAGTGGAAGAGGGAATCGTTGCCGGCGGCGGCACCGCGCTGATCAACGCGATCCCCGCGGTAGAAGCACTGCTGGAATCCACGGAAGGCGACGAGAAGACCGGTGTGAAGATCGTCCGCAAGGCAATCGAGGAGCCTGTCCGCCAGATCGCGGCCAACGCAGGTCTGGATGGTGCGGTTATCATTGATAAAATCGTAAACTCCGGCAAGGTCGGCTATGGTTACGACGCAGCCAAAGAAGTATACTGCGACATGATCCCCAGCGGTATCGTTGATCCGGTTAAAGTAACCCGTTCCGCACTGCAGAACGCGGCTTCCGTAGCGGCAATGGTGCTGACTACCGAGAGTCTGGTCGCCGACATCAAAGAGGAGAATCCCGCGCCGGCAATGCCTGCTGGCGGCGGTATGGGCGGCATGTATTAACAGGACAAATCCCCAAAAGAGACGGCTTTGGCCGTCTCTTTTTTTGTGGCTTCGAAGATGTTCACAGATGGCCGGTTGAAACGATAGAACAGATATGATATGATGAAAAACATCTCGACAGGATAAAGGCTGCAGCTGTCCGTGGTCTATTTCTTCATCGCAGCTCATAAACATGTTTCGAATCTTCATGCATCCCGCGCCTGGCGGGTCAGCGTTTGACAGACAGCAAAGGAAGTGTTTCTTTGTCGGCAAAGCAAAAACAGAATTTTTTGCATGGCGCTCTGATTTTAATGAGCGCTACGGTAATCGTAAAGATTATCGGTTATTTTTTTAAGGTTCCGCTGAAGGGGATCATCGGGGTCAGCGGCTTCGGCTACTTTAACGCGGCATATGGCCTGTTCAACACGCTGTATGCGCTGTCGGTGGCGGGAATGCCTGTTGCTGTAGCTCGGATGGTGGCCCAGAATATGCAGCAGGGGCGTTTCCGGGATGTGCGGAAAATTAAGCGCCTGTCAACCATCGCGTTTTTATGTACCGGGCTGCTGGGCAGCTTGCTGATGTTCGCAGGAGCGGGGCCCTATGTGCGCCTGGCGCAGAACCCAAACGCTTTTCTGGCCGTTTTTGTCATGTCTCCGGCGATTTTTTTCGTCTGTGCCAGTTCCTCTTACCGGGGTTACTATGAAGGCCTGCGCAATATGTATCCAACCGCCTGGTCCCAAGTTCTGGAAGCACTTGTGAAATTGGTATGCGGTTTGCTGTTCGCTTGTGCCGCCATCCGAATGGGGATGGCGGAATATGAGGGATCCGGCACGGTTTTCGGCGCTTTGGTGTCTACGCCGGAACAGGCGCGGCTTGCCGTGCTGCCCTACGGAGCGGCTGGCGCGATTTTGGGTATTGTGGTCAGCACCGCGGCGGGTTCTCTTTTCCTGTGGGCGTATAACCGGCGCAGAGGGGATGGCATTTCCGCACAGATGCTGGAACAATCGGCTCCGGCAGCCACGGGCAAAGAGATTTTAAAACAGCTGTGGACCATTGCCGTTCCCATCTGCCTGGGTGCGCTGGCGCTGAATATCACAACATTAATTGATGTCAGCTCGCTGACAAACCGTTTGTCCACCGCGCTGGCCAATGGCGAAGAAGCACTGCTTTCAATGTACGACGGGATCCTGCCGGCGGATATGCCGCGGGAGGAGATTCCCAATTACCTGTTTGGCGCTTACAATATGTCGGTCACACTTTTTAATCTGATTCCGGCGCTGACAACGACCTTTGGCGTCAGCGCTCTCCCGTCGGTGACCGCCGCGTGGACCTCGCAAAACCGAAGGATGCTTCAAAAAAATATCGAGTCGGTATGGCGGGTAACTTCTATGATCGCTTTTCCTGCCGGGTTCGGCATCTGTGCGTTGGCGGAGCCGATCCTGACGCTGGTGTATCAAGCGGATCCTGCGTCGATCCCCATCGCGGCGCCGATTCTTCGTGTGTTGGGAATCGCGGCAATTTTTGTGGCGCTAAGTTCTCCGACAAACAGTATGCTGCAGGCCATCGGACGGGTAAAGGTACCGGTGAGGCTGATGCTGATTGGTGGTTTTTTAAAGCTGGCGGTTAATTTTTCGCTGGTTCCCATCCCGTTGGTCAACATTCAGGGGGCGCCTTTTGGAACGCTTTTGTGTTATGTGACGATCATCTGTATTTCCGTTCCGGTATTGTGCCGGGCGGCAGGGGTTCGGCTGCGGTTTGGAAAGGTGTTTTTGAAGCCTCTTTTTGCGGGAGCGCTTTGTGGCATCACCGCCTGGGCCGGATATGGGTTGCTGTCTCGGGTGGCAGGAAATACCATTTCCACTTCCTTTTCCATCCTGGCAGCAGGGATTGTGTATGTTGCTGTATTGTTTTTAACGCATGGCGTTGAAAAATATGATATTTTAATGCTGCCAAAAGGAGAAAAAATCGCAAAACTACTTGAAAAATACGGCCTAATAGAGTAAGATGAATAAGCCTACTATGTTTAAAGGCGAGGTGGCAAAATGCGGTCGGATTTTCCGCTGAAAGAGAAATATGGATTTGATGATTTGGTCAAAATCATGCGCGTCCTGCGCGGCCCGGGAGGCTGCCCTTGGGATGCGGAACAGACCCATGCCTCTATCCGGAAGAATTTTATCGAAGAGACGTATGAAGCAATCGAAGCCATCGATGCACAGGACCCCATTCTTTTGCAGGAAGAGTTGGGCGATGTGCTGCTGCAGGTGATTTATCACGCTGCGATGGAGGAAGAACAGGGCAATTTTTCCATCGACGATGTCTGCGACGGCGTCTGCAAAAAGCTTGTCATCCGGCATCCCCATATTTTTGGCGATGTCAAAGCAGATACTGCTGAAGAGGTACTCTCTAATTGGGAGACGATCAAGCAGCAGGAAAAGGGGCAGAAGACCGCAACGGAAACACTGGAAAGCGTGCCGAAAGTCCTTCCGGCGCTGATGCGGGCGGAAAAGATCCAAAAGAGGGCATCCCGCGCGGGAATGGATTATGACAGCGCGGCCGACGCGCTGCGTGATCTGCGCAGCGAAACGGATGAGTTGGAAGACGCGATGAAAAATGGCTCCGCCCATGAGCAGGCGCTGGAATTGGGAGATTTGCTCTTCAGCGCGGTCAATGTCTCCCGGTTTATCGGTGCTGATGCGGAGGAGTCGCTGGGCCTTTCCTGCGAGAAGTTTGTCAAACGGTTCGCCCTGGTGGAAGAATTGGCCTGCCAGCGCGGAATCGACATGAAAACGGCCGGCATCCAAAAGCTGGACGAGCTGTGGCGAGAAGTGAAAAAAGGTTGTTAAGCGGATATTTTGCATATCTGCACAATAAATAAAATTGAAATAAACGGAGGAAAAAACAATGACCAAAACCGAACTGATTAATGTGGTTGCCGAAAAAACCGGCTTTTCCAAAAAAGACAGCGATAAAGCGGTTGCTGCCGTAATCGATGCGATTTCTGAGGCTCTTACTGCTGGCGACAAAGTTCAGCTGGTTGGCTTTGGCACTTTTGAGGTAAAAGCGCGCGGCGAGAGAAAGGGTATCAACCCCAGAACCAAAGAGGAAATCACCATTGCGGCTTCTAAACTGCCTTCCTTTAAAGCAGGCAAAGCGCTGAAAGACGCGGTTTCCAAATAAGAACCAAAACGGAAAAACACTGCGTAAACACGGGAAAATTCTTGTGTTTACGCATTTTTCTTAAGGAGTTTTGCCATGCGATTGGACAAATATTTGAAAGTCACCCGGTTGATCAAGCGCCGAACGGTCGCCAACGAGGCATGCGACGCCGGACGGATTTTAGTCAACGGCAAGGTGGCCCGCGCCTCCTATGAGGTGAAAGAAAACGATTTGATCTCCATTCAAATGGGGACCCGGCCAATCAAGGTGCGGGTGCTGAAAGTCAGCGAATATGCGACCAAAGAGGACGCTTCCACCCATTACACCGTGGTAGAGGACTGACGCTTTTTGTCTGTTTGGTTTTTCAGCAGGCCGGCGCGAGAGCGCCGGCCTTTTTTGTTCCGGGCCGGTATTTGTCACCAAAAGAGCAAACATTTTCTTGGTTATTTTCGAAGGAAGGCGGAAGATGGCCGCAAAACGAAGATTGGCTCACTGTCAAAAAATATTTTGTTGATACAAACTGGATGCAGGATTCTCCTTCTTTTTTTGCACTAAAAGAATAAAGAGAAAAGGGGGAGATTGTTTTGAAAAAAATTTTTGCCGCAGCCGCCGCTTTTTTTATCCTGACCGGATGCGGACAGGTGGGGCAGGAGTCCTCACCGCCGCAGGAGACGCCGCCTTCCAATTTGACAGCCGAAACCATGAATTGTCAGATTTTGTACCGCATGGAAGAGTCTTTGCTGCTTGCAAAAGAGGGAGATGGCATAACAGGAGAACTGATTTTGTTCTCGCCCGCCGGGATCGATGTAGTCGACGAGCAGGGAAATACGGCGCAGCCGTCGCAGCTGGAGGCGGGAATGACCATTCAGATTCACTATGACGGATCGGTTTTGGAAAGCTATCCCTGCCAATTGAGCGGCGTTACCGCGCTGCGGATTACCGGGACGTTTGAAAGCCTGCTGCCTTTTTATCTGGACAGAATCGATGAATTGTACCAAGAAGACGCGGGGCTGAATGAAGGAGCCGAAAAAATCGCGCTGGACTTGACCGAGCTGACAAATTTGACGGAGAAGGAAAAGGAAGCCCTCTGCTACCTGGTGGGCTGCCGGTACGAAAAAGAAGCTTTTCAATCGACTTACGAGAAACTCTGCGAAGAGGGTCAGATCGACCGGGAGGAAATGTATTATCAAGATGGGATGATCCTGTCGCTGTCATCCCAGGAACGCTCTGAGCGAAGTTTTACCTTTTCGGCGATGAAATGGCGAAGCGGACTGGGCGCCATCGGCTATCGGGACGTAAAAGCAGAGCAAAAAAACGGACAATGGAAGTATCAAATCGAAAATTGGTTTATTTCCTAGCGCCATGCATGGTAAATACCGGATTTCAAAATGATTCTCATCCCCCTCCCATCGGGCGGGGGATTTCTTTTTTTGTTTTTTCCCTGTTGTATTTCCCAAAGCGGAAATGGACGAAGGATTTTTCCAAGCAGGGCGACAGGTTCTGACAAAGCCTATCCTTGTCCCGGGCCTATAATTTTACATGGGGCAAGCAGGAGGGGTGCAATGGAGCAGGAAATTTATGTAGATATTCTGGTTTTTCTCAACACAGTCATCAATTTTTTCCTGATTATGATGACCGCCGCTTTGGCAGGCCGGGAAAAAAGGATCGGACGGATTCTGGCGGCGGCCTTTCTGGGAGGGCTCTATGCTCTGATTTTACTTTTGCCGCAGTTAAGCGGGCCGGTGCTGACCTTGACCCGCGTTGCAGCGGCCGCGGTCATGACATGGGTTGCCTTTCCGGCGCTGTCCCTGCGGACGTTTTTATTCCAATGGGGCCTGCTGTATCTGGTCGGATTTTTATTTGCCGGCATAATGGTAGCGGTATGGTTCTTTTTTGCGCCGCCGGCTATGCTTTACGGAAACGGAATTGTCTATTTTCATATTCCGGCAATGTGGCTGGTGTCCGGTGTGATGGCGGTTTACGGGGTGGTATGGCTGTGTGCTCGCCGCAGGACACAGCAATCAGACAAGGGACCTGAGCAGGTGCAAATCGGAATCGGCGGCAAGCGGGTTTCTTTATGGGGGGAGGTGGATACAGGCAACCGGCTTTTCGACCCTTTCAACGGTTTGCCGGTCGTAGTCTGCCGTTATCAATCGGTCAAAGAGCTGCTTTGCGAGCCGCTGGCTGAATATTTCGAACATCCCGGAGCGGACCGGATTGAAAAAGCTGTCCGGCTGGGCATCCGATTCATACCGTATGAAGCGATTGGAAAAGAAGGGCTGCTGCCGGTAGTGAGGCCAGATTTTTTGACCATCAGGCAAAATGGACGGTATCAGCAGGTGGAACAGGTGATGGCTGCCATTGCAGATCAGGATTTTTTTGATTCTGGATATGGTATTTTGCTCCATCCCGGATTGCATCGTCTGGACCGGCCGAAGAAAACTTTTCAGAAAAAAGGGGATCGGTATGGGAAAGACAATCAAAGAAAGGATTCTCCTTTTTTTCGCCCGCATTTTGGGAGAAAAAGAGGCGATTTATTACATAAACGGCCCGGAAAATCTGCCGTCGCCTCTGACCCGGGAGGAGGAGGCACAGGTGTTCCGGCGACTGCCGGGGGATGCCGGGGCAAGGGAAACGCTGATTGTTCATAATCTCAGGCTGGTGGTCTACATTGCGCGCAAATTCGAGTCCACCGGCATTGGCGTGGAGGATTTGATTTCCATTGGGACCATCGGGCTGATCAAGGCGGTCAATACCTTTTGCCCGGACCGCAACATCAAATTGGCAACCTATGCTTCCCGCTGTATTGAAAATGAAATTTTGATGTATCTGCGCAAAACACAGCCGCAGAAAAACGAAATTTCCATCGATGAGCCGCTAAATATCGACTGGGATGGAAACGAGTTGCTGCTTTCGGATATTCTTGGGACCGACAGTGACATGGTAAACCGGAATATCGAAAACCAGGTAGAGCGGAATTTGCTTTTGGAAGCGGTGGCCAAACTGAGCGAGCGGGAGCGAATGATCATGGAGCTGCGGTTCGGTTTGGGCGGGAAAAAAGAGCATACGCAAAAAGAAGTGGCAGATATTATCGGCATTTCCCAATCTTACATTTCCCGGTTGGAGAAAAGAATTATGAAGAACCTGAAAGACGAGTTGGAAAAAACAGCGGTATAAGCTTGTGAAGAAAGGATATTTCGTGAATGTACCCCAAAATCCAAAGCCCCCATGGCGATATGCCATGGGGGCTTTTTGGCTTTTTCAACCGGCCGATGCAAACCCGACCGCTATCTGCCGTTTGACACGCTTTCCCGCTGGAAGCCAAGATAGCGTGTGCCTTGAAAGGTCAGTCGGCCGAAATCCCCTTCGACCAACATACCGTATTCGTTTGCGCTGACGCCAAGTTCCATTCGGTCGCCGCTTTCCACCTGAAAAGTGACATAGTGCCAAGTGGAGGAGGTCGTATGCGATATACCGTTTCCGGTATGGTGATGATGGTGCGTCACTTCTTCCCGTTTGGCTACAACGGTCGCTTCAACCGTCAGCCGGGGGGAATGGTTGTTTTTATTCCACTGTGAAACGGATCGGATCGCTGTCAGGATAAACATTCCGATGATCAAAGCGAACACCAGGAAAAACAGAATTTCAAATCCGCCGCCGAAGAAAAATCCCATGGCATTTGGCCCCTTTCTTTTTTGTTTTTCTGCCTCTTTTCAGAGAGGGCCTGCTGCGATATCCTTTATCGCAGCCCGGACAATCGTGCCAACGATCCTTTTACCCGCAGAGCGCTTGATAGAGCGCTTCTGCCGTCGGCGCATTCAGCAGCGAGGAAACTGCATCCGGGCCGCTCAAGAACTGCGCCAGGTTTGATAACACTTCCATATGGCTGTCTGCGTCGGCGCCGCAGAAGCCAAGCAGCAGGCGGACAGGCCCATTGACGCCTCCGGCATCCAACGGACAGGCCAGCCGGATGGCGGCAACAGCGGGGCGCAGCCCGCCTTCGGAAAAAGCGGCATGAGGCAGAGCGGTCTTCGGCGCCATGACAATGGCATCGCCCAACTGGCGGACTGTTTTTACCATTGCCGCGGGGTATCCAGCAGCGGCACAACCGTCATCAACCAAAAGGCTGCCGCAGAGAAGAACCGCCTCCTCCAGAGATTGGACCTGGGCATCTATGAGAATTCTTTTTGGCGAAAGAAATTCCGACAACATACCAATCTTCCTCCATCAGGCTTTTTTACCGGTTTTACAGATGTCTTTTAAACAGCAGTCCTGGCATTGGGGGCTGCGGGCTTTGCAGACAGCCCTGCCGTGCAGCACCAGCCGATGGCAAAAGTCGTTGGACTCCTCCGGCGGCAGCAATTTGCGCAGCTGCATTTCGCATTTCAGCGGGTCTCTGGTGTCTGTCAGGCCAATATGATTGGTGATGCGGATGCAGTGCGTATCACAAACCACAGCCGGTTTGCCATATACATCCCCCAGCACCAGATTTGCGGTTTTGCGGCCGATTCCCGGCAGCTTTAACAGTTTTTCCATTTCATCGGGAACGGTGGAATCAAAATCTTGCTCCAGCATCTGGCACATGGCGATGATGTCGTGCGCCTTGGTTTTATAAAGACCGCAGGGATGGACGATAGCCTCGACGTCGGCAAGGTCGGCAACTGCAAAGTCATGGATTGTGCGATATTTATCGAATAAAACCTGAGTCACGATGTTGACCCGAGCATCGGTGCATTGGGCGGAAAGGCGGGTAGCAATCAAAAGCTCATGGGGCTGGGTAGATTCCAAAGAACAAATCGCATCCGGATAGGTTTCTTTTAACCGTCGGACAGATTCTTCGGCTGTCTGTTTTTTTGTCATCTGATTCACATCCTTTGGGAGTATTGGGTGGGTAAGCGTTAGCGGAAATCTTCGATTTCCGCTAACGCCGTGAGGTTATTATAGCGGGAATAAGAAG
>JBJEQT010000053.1:0-6919 GCA_051881895.1 Oscillospiraceae bacterium | reverse complement strand
TCTCCCAGGCGTCGGAAATCTTCGATTTCCGCTAACGCCGTGAGGTTATTATAGCGGGAATAAGAAGCGGCGACAGTATCCTCGAAAGGCTCTAATATTCGAAAGAACTACGCTTCAATGTTCTCCCAGGCGTCGGAAATCTTCGATTTCCGCTAACGCCGTGAGGTTATTATAGCAAATTTTTCAGCCCAAAAGCAACTCTTGGGCGCTGCAGCAAACAATTCCCAAAACAGCGGACAAAAGGATCAATTTGACCGGATGGGTTTTCTTTTTCCAAAAGCTGACTGCCATCACTGCCAGAAAAATGAAAACAGGCAGAAGTTGAAATGAAGAGAGAAAAGCCGAAGCAGAAGAAAAAGAAAGCGAGGTGTAAAGATTCCCTTTGGCCAGCGACAGTGCGGCCGCTGCAATCAACCCCACCACAGCTGGGTGCATACCGTACAGAGCGCCTTTGACAAGTCGGTTATCCTGAAAAGAGGTGAAGCATTTGGCAATCAGCAAAATAATCAAAAAAGAAGGCAGAATAACGCCCAATGTCGCGCAAAAGGCGCCAAGCAGGCCCCACAAAAGGCCTCCGTTTTCGTTTGATCCGGTAATGATTCCAACATACGTGGCGGTGTTGACCGCGAAAGGACCGGGCGTTGATTCCGCTACCGCGATAAAATCCACTAGCTGGGTATGCGTCAGCCAGCCCTGCCGCACCACTTCCTCCTCGATCATAGGGATCATGGCATAGCCGCCGCCGATGGTGAACAGGCCAATTTGGAAAAAAGTGAAAAACAGCTGCCAGAAAATCATCTTGTTTCCTCCTTTTGGGCCTTTGCGCGGAATGTCTGGTACAGGATGCCGCATGCCGCCGAGATGAGCAGAATCGGGATGACGGGCAGGTCCCAAAACGCCACACTGACAAAGGCCGCCAGTAGAATCAGATAGTTGATCCAGTTTCGTTCGCAGGCTTTATACATTTTTAAGACTGCCTGTACAATCAGCACCATTACACCGGCTCGAATGCCGACAAAAGCATAGGAGACCATCTTTAACCGCTTAAATGGTTCCAGAAAAAACGCAAGGATGCTGATGATGAGAAAAGAGGGGAGGACAACGCCGAGGGTAGCGAAAAAGCTGCCCCAAAATCCGGCGGTTTTGTACCCGACGAAAGTGGCGGTGTTAATGGCGATAGGCCCGGGCGTAGCTTCTGCCACGGCAATGATATCCAAAATGTCCTCGTCGGTAATCCAGCCGTGGGACTCCACCGTTTCTTTTTGGATCAGCGGAATCATGGCGTAACCGCCGCCGAAGGTAAATGCACCTATTTTTAAAAATGTGAAAAACAGCGTTCTGCATCGGATACGTTTTTCCTTACCAGTCATAAAAAGGCTCCTTTCTTCGCCAGCTCTGGTTCTTATCTTAAAAGGGAAAAGAAGCGCCGTCAAGGAAAGATGTGCTCTTGACATCAAGAATGAAACAAGGTATATCTTAAATGGAATAGAATCCATATGAATTTCTGAAAAGGTGAGGACGCGGAAAGGAGCAAAATCATGCGTAGAATCCGGATTTTTGATACAACGCTGCGGGATGGGGAACAATCTCCCGGTTGCAGCATGAATATCCACGAAAAAGTGGAGGTGGCCCGCCAGCTGGAGCGATTGGGGGTAGATGTCATCGAGGCGGGTTTCCCCATTGCGTCTCCGGAAGATTTTGAGTCGGTGCAGAGCATTGCCCGGGAAGTGCAGGGATGCCAGGTCGCCGGGCTTTGCCGTGCGGTAAAAGGAGATATCGACTGCGCCTGGGAGGCGTTAAAGGACCATCCGAACCCGCTGCTCCATATTTTTCTGGCCACCAGCGACATCCATTTACAGGCAAAGCTTCATAAAACGCGGGAAGAGGTTTTGGCGCAGGTGAAAGAGATGGTGTCCTATGCCAGAACCATGTGCCCCAATATCGAATTTTCCGCCGAAGATGCCTCCCGAAGCGACAGGGACTATCTGGTGCAGGTGTTTGATACAGCGCAGCAGGCGGGGGCCAGCGTTCTGAATATCCCGGATACGGTGGGATATGCCGTTCCTGCGGAGATGGAAGAATTGGTCCGATATGTGAAAACGCATTTGAAACATCCGGAGAAGGTTGTTTTGTCCGTCCATTGCCACAACGATTTGGGGATGGGCGTTGCCAACAGCCTGGCCGGTATACAGGGCGGCGCGGATCAGATCGAGTGTACGGTCAACGGCATTGGCGAGCGGGCCGGCAACGCCGCGCTGGAGGAGATTGTCATGGCGATCAAAACGCGTGCGGACATGTACGGCGGCGAAACCGGCATTGATACCCGCCAGATTTACCGGACCAGCAAGCTGCTGTCCACCGTTACAGGCGTGCCGGTGCCGCCGAACAAGGCTATTGTCGGCGCCAATGCGTTTGCCCACGAATCGGGCATCCACCAGCATGGGGTCATCAACAACCGCCTGACCTATGAGATCATTTCACCGGAAACGGTGGGAATCTACCAAAACCGGATGGTGCTGGGTAAGCATTCCGGCCGTCACGCCTTTGAAGAGAGGCTGGACCAGCTGGGATACCGCATCCCCGAAGCGGTACTGGACCAAAGCTTTGAAAAATTCAAAGTGCTGGCCGACCGGAAAAAGGTGGTTACCGACCGGGATATCGAGGCGCTGATCAGTTCCAACCGTTACCAGATCCCCGAGACCTATACGCTGGACAGCTTTGTGGTCAACAGCGGAACGGTGATTTCTGCCACCGCCGTCGTCAAGCTTATCAAAGATGGGGAGAGCAAAGAGCATGTCGCCAGAGGGGAAGGCCCTATCGACGCGGCCTTTAAGGCTATCGACCGGATCGTAAAACAGAATTTCCCGCTGAAAAACTACTCGATCCAGTCGGTCACCGAAGGTGAGGACGCGCTGGGCGAAGTCGTGGTTAAAATTTTGAAAGAAGACGAAACCATCACCGGACGTGGATTGTCTACCGACATTATCGAGGCAAGTATCAAAGCGTATATCAACGCCATCAATAAGGCGATTCTATAAGGCGGCGGAGGCTGCCCCAAAAGGAAAATCCATTGGAAGGAAATCTTTATGATAATAGAGCCGATACACTTTGAACTCAAAGACGGCCGAAAAGCGTTGCTCCGCAGCCCGGAAGAAGGGGATATCCCGGAGATGCTGGACTTTTTGTATCGTTCGGCCGGGGAAACGGAATTTATCATAAGATATCCGGAAGAGTGCGGCAAGTACACCTATGAGGGAGAAAAAGAGTTGTTTGGGCGGTCGAACGATTCTCCATATGAAGCAATGCTCGTTTGCATCGCAGATGGAAAAATAGCCGGAACAAGCCAGATTACATTTAACAACAGCATAAAAACGAAACATCGGTCGAATGTTGCCATCACCCTGCTTCGGGAATTCTGGAACTAGGGGATCGGAACGCGCATGTTCCGGGAAATGATCCGCATCGCAGAGCAGTTTGGCGGCATTCTGCAAATGGAACTTGAATTTGTGGAGGGCAATGACCGCGCCCGCCATCTGTATGAAAAAATGGGATTCCGTATTGCTGGGGTGCGCCCCAATGCCATTCGCTTGAAGAATGGGACTCTTTTGAACGAATACACCATGATTCGAAAGATGTAATCGGAATAAGGCCCGGTGGGCCTGCAGCAACAACAAAACAGGAAAAGCGCCCTTTCGGACTGGCCGGGAGGGCGCTTTCTTCTTTGTGATACGAGGTGGCGCTGTGCTTCCCCGGCTTTTTCAGGCATATCCTGTCCGGCAGGCGCATAAAATGAAACGAACTTAAAAAAGGAGGAAAGAATCATGGCAGACGAGAAAAACCGCCCCAAAACGCCGCATCATGTCATTTTGGAAGATCGGAGCTTCCTGACGGTTTCCGGTGTATCGGATATCGACAGCTTTAACGAAGAAACGGCAGTCCTTTTTACGGAACTGGGGGAATTGACCATCCGGGGAAGCGATCTTCACATGAACAAGCTCAATGTAGATACGGGAGAAGTGACCATAGAAGGAGAGATCCACACGCTGGTCTATACCGATGACCGGCCGAAAAAACTGTTTGCGCGGCTGTTCCAGTAGTGCCCACGCAGCGAGACAGGAGGGAAAGCTTTGATTGCTGTCAACACGCAGACGCTTATTTTTCTGCAGTCGCTTTTGATGGGGGCGGCGTTGGGAGCAGTGTATGACCTGTTTCGCATTTTCCGGATCGCTGTCCCGCTTCCAGCCGGCGCCATCGTCGCAGAGGATGTGATTTATTTTGTCTTCTGTGGCTTTATGTCTTTCTTTTTAACGATGACTGTAAATTTCGGACAGGTGCGGTTTTTTATTTTGTTAGGGGAACTGATTGGCTTTTTGCTGTATTATTTGACCATCGGAGCCCTGGTCATGAAAGGTGCCCGGCAGATCATTTTTGTCATCCGGTTCTTTTTTCGGCTGGTTTGGAAATGGATGCTGCGCCCGGTGGTTCTCCTGCTTGGATGGGCAGGCAGGAAAATCAAAAGAATTCTCAGAAAACTGGGAAAAAATATGAAAAAAGCTGTGCACAAACACAGAAAACACTTGCAAATAAGGCGGATAATATTGTATAATTACTTTAAAAATAGGGTAATTCTATCCTTACAAGAGAGAAAAAAAGAGTGAACACATACCGGACTTCCACCGGGGGGATACAGTCCATGGGTAAAAATAAAAGAATATCTAAAAGCAGATTGCTAAAAATAGCGGTTTGCCTTTTCGTCGTATATATCGCGTACTCTATTGTGATGCAGCAACTGGAAATCCGCGAGCGGAAAATAGCATTGGAGACAGTGCAGCAGCAGTGCCAGCAGCAAATCGAAGAGAATAAAGAGGTAGAGCGTTTGTTGGCGATGAGCGCCGACAAAGATTACATCGAGCGGATTGCAAGAGAAAAATTGGGCTATGCTTATCCGGATGAAAAGGTCTATATTGACAGCTCAAAGAATTGAACCTGCAAAGGTTTGGTTTTATGATTTATTTATTAAGGGGAGGCATAGCTTTTAATGGAGCTTGCGGTTGGAAACATTGTGGAAGGCAAGGTAACGGGGATCACGAAATTCGGTGCTTTTGTAGAGCTGCCCGGCGGAAAAACCGGAATGGTACATATCTCAGAAGTGGCGCCGACTTATGTGAACGAGATTCGCGATCACGTAACGGAAAACCAGGTAGTCAAGGTCAAAATCCTTAACATCACCGAGGAAGGAAAAATCAGCCTGTCGATGAAACGGGCGGTGGACAGGCCCGCACCGGCTCCGCGGCGTTCTGCACCGGCTCCCCATCGTCTGGACCGGCCCGACCAGTACGATTGGAACAGTAAGAAGAAAAACGAGAACATGTCGTTTGAGGATATGCTCAGCAAATTCAAACAGACCAGCGACGACAAGATGTCCGACCTGAAAAAATATACCGAGGGAAGAAGAGGCTCTGGGAGAAGAGGCTCTTCCAAATAGCAGCGCGGTGAATGATTGGCCCGCGGGGGAAAACCGCGTTCCATTTTGGATCTGATTTCTTTGGCGTTCTGTGCCGGAGGGGGCGCCCTTCGGCTCTTTTCTTTGACTTCAGACAGGAAAAGAGGGGATATTTATGTTTTTGATTCATGGCTGTCTGCACACAATGAATGGGTCTCCTATTGCCGATGGTTTTATTGAAATACAGGGGGAACGCATTGTGTCGGTGGGCCCGATGTCCGATCTGCCACAGGTTCCGGCTGACGCGATTGACCTGCAGGGGGCAACGGTAACGCCCGGATTCATTGACGCACACTGCCATATCGGCATTGAGGAAGATACCATCGGCCCGATGGGGGCCGACTGCAACGAGGCAACCGATCCTTGCACACCGCATCTGCGGGTCATCGATGCGGTGAATCCGAGGGAGCGCTGCTACGCGGAAGCGGTAGACGCGGGTATTACATCCGTTGTCACCTGCCCGGGAAGCGCCAATCCCATCGGCGGCACCATACTGGCGATGAAAACGGTGGGTACCCGCGTGGACGATATGGTGCTGTTGGAAAATGCGGGAATCAAATTTGCGCTGGGAGAGAATCCCAAGCGCGTGTATAAGGGGAAAAACCAGCTGCCATCCACCCGGATGGGAACTGCGGCCGTGATTCGGGAACAGCTGATCAAAGCGCAGAAATACCTGGAGAAGAAGGAAAAGGCACAGGTTGATCCTTCCAGGCCCGAACCAGAGTTCAACATGAAGTGTGAAGCGCTGATTCCGCTTTTAAAGCGCCAGGTGAAAGCGCATTTCCACTGCCACCGGGCGGACGATATTTATACGGCCATCCGTATTGGGCGGGAGTTTTGTTTGGACTATATTCTGGTTCACTGCACGGACGGACATCTGATTGCCGAAGATATTGCCAAAGAGGGCGTCCCCGCAATCTGCGGGCCGCTTTTGACCACCCGCTCCAAACCGGAATTGGGTAATTCCACCATGGCGAATCCCGGCGTTTTGTCCAAAGCGGGCGTGCTGACGGCAATTTGTACCAACCATGATGTGATTCCCATGCCGCTTCTTCCGACCAGCGCCGGATTTGCGGTGGGATCGGGAATGGATTACGAGCAGGCGCTGCGGGCGATTACCATCAATCCGGCAAAAATATGCAAGCTGGATGATCGTGTGGGTTCGCTGGAAAAAGGAAAGGACGCAGACATTCTGGTGTTTGACGGAGATCCTTTGGCTGTGGCGAATAAACCAAAGATGGTTTTTGTAAATGGTAAACAGGTCAAATAGAGAATTGGGAGGACGTTTCGGTGAGAGAAGTTCAAGTTTCTGAGATTACAAAACTGGTCAAGGAGCATTGCATTCGGGCCAACAAGATTCTTCCTTGCGACATGGAGTGCCGCATGCGGGAAGCCTGCAAAACAGAGACCAGCCCT
>JBJEQT010000052.1:0-3830 GCA_051881895.1 Oscillospiraceae bacterium | reverse complement strand
GAATCAAGAAGATCAAGCGGAGAATGTTGATAGGTTTATCCGACAGGCAAAGAAGCACCTGTACTTGGAGAAGCTGACACCCACTATTCTGAACGATATGGTAAACGCCGTATATGTTCATGCACCGGACAAGTCCAGTGGACACCGAGTGCAGGATGTAACCATCAGCTACAACTATATCGGCATACTCCCCGCCAATTTACTCTATGACATTATGAACGGGAAAGCGGCATGATTACTCATGCCGCCTTCCCGAAAACATTATTATACTGTTTTATTGGACCGCCCCTTCCCGTCTCTTTTTTATTGCGCGTATCTTATCACGACGCTTTGGAGCAGGCCATTTTCCCGGCCGGAGGAGAGGGGGGATTCATGATTTATTCACAACGGGACCACACAATACCTGTTGACAAAAACAAAAGGAAGAGGTATATTCAAATAGTTAGATTATCAAACTAATTTTTGGAGGAATTGGATATGGATGCTTTTTCGACAGCGCTGAACGAGGTATTGGTGGACACTTATCATAATATCCTGCGGGTTGAAGAGAAAGCGCTGAAAAAAAGCGGCCGCATTCATCTTTCCATCAAAGAAATGCACTTGCTGGAAGCGGTGGGGAAGGGAGACGAGCAGGGGCGGACTGTCAGCGAAATCGCAGACGCCATGAACATCACCCGCCCGACCGCCACAGTGGCGATCAATAAACTGGAAAAGCGGGGCTATTTGGAAAAACAGCCTGACGATGCGGACGGCAGGACGGTCCGCGTTACTTTGACCAGGAGCGGGAAACGAATCGACCATTTTCACCGGCGGTATCATTATAATATGGTCACGAAGATCTCGGAGAGTCTGACCGATGCGGAAAAGGCCAGCCTTTTCCAGGGAATCCAAAAACTGAATGAATTTTTTAAAGAAAGTCTGGGAGAGAAAAAATGAGTTTTTGCGTATTGGGTACGGGAAGCTACGTTCCGCCTAAAGTGGTGACGAACGACGATTTGGCATCTTTTTTGGAGACTTCCGACGAATGGATCCGGGAACGCACCGGCATTTGTCAGCGTCATGTCTGTGAAGAAGAATCGGCTTGCGATCTGGCATATCAGGCAGCGTTGGCCGCGCTGGATCAAAGCGGCGTGAAGGCAAGCGAGCTGGATATGATTCTCTGCGCGACCATCAGCCCGGATTTTGCCACTCCTTCCGTTTCCTGCGTGGTGCAAAAAAGGCTGGGCGCTTCCTGCCCGGCTATGGATATCAACGCGGCGTGTTCGGGATTCTTATTCCTTCTGGATACGGCGGCAGGCTTTTTTGCCCGGGACCGGGTCAAAAAGATGCTGGTCATCGGCGCGGAACGAATTAGCCGCCTGTTGGATTGGGATGACCGGAGCACCTGCGTGATCTTTGGCGACGGCGCCGGCGCCATGGTGCTGGGAGAGGGAGAAAATTATCTTGCGTCCCAGCTGTCGTCGAAAGGGGATGAGGAAGTCATCCGCACGCCGGTGTTTGAAGGGAAATCCCCTTTTAATAAGCGTGAACAGGAAAATCCTTATATTCATATGAAAGGCCAGGAGACGTTTCGCTTTGCGGTCAACGCCATGACCCACGATCTGAAAAATCTGATTGCGCGGGCGGGCTTTTCCGAGGAAGAAATCGACTGGGTCGTGCCCCACCAGGCGAATATCCGCATCATCGATGCGGCGAAAAAGCGGCTTAGTATTCCGCCGGAGCGATTCTGTGTCAACATTGACCGGTACGGCAACACTTCGGCAGCCAGCATCCCCATGATGATGGACGAACTCAACCGTTCCGGCAAGCTCAAGCGCGGTGATTTGGTGGCGCTTTGCGCGTTCGGCGGCGGACTTTCCAGCGCCGCGTGTATCCTTCGTTGGTAAAACCGGATATCCGGTTTCCCATATATTAAAAAATGAAGTTTTGGAGGAAATCAAAATGATTTTTGAAAAATTAGTTGCTGTTTTGGCAGAACATGTAGACTGTGACCCCGCTTCGGTTACGATGGACACCACCTTTGAGCAACTGGGTGTGGATTCGCTGGACACGGTCGACATGGTGATGGAACTGGAAGAAGAATTGGGCGTTGAACTGGAACTGGATGAAAAGATCTCCACTGTCGGCGAGATGGTCAAGCTGGTGGAAGAAAAAATGAGCGAGAAGGAATAAACAATGATCAAAACACCGATTTGCGAGATGCTGGGAATTGAATACCCGATTTTCCAGGGCGGTATGGCCTGGATCGCTGACGGACGCCTGGCTGCCGCCGTGTCGGAAGGCGGGGGTCTGGGGATCATCTCCGCGATGAATGCCGGTCCGGACTATCTGAAACGGGAAATTGACATTTGCCGCAGCTTGACGAAAAAACCTTTCGGCGTCAATGTTATGCTCATGAGCCCCCATGTGGAGGATGTGGCAAAGCTGCTGGCGGCGGAAAA
The DNA here is from genome assembly GCA_051881895.1 of Oscillospiraceae bacterium. GTDB lineage: Bacteria > Bacillota > Clostridia > Oscillospirales > Ruminococcaceae > UBA3818. The sequence goes on along the minus strand of JBJEQT010000052.1, from coordinate 1,389 downwards.
AGTACCGGTGATCACCACTGGAGCAGGAAATCCCGGCAAATATATGAAAATGTGGCAGGAAGCCGGCATCCGGGTCATTCCGGTCGTGGCGTCGGTCGCCATGGCCAAGCTGGTGACCCGACAGGGCGCCTGCGCGATTATCGCTGAGGGGGGCGAATCCGGCGGCCATGTGGGAGATTTGACCACCATGGCGCTTTTGCCGCAGGTGTGCGATGCAACGCCGCTGCCGGTGATCGGAGCAGGCGGTATTGCCGACGGACGCGGCGTAGCCGCGGCCTTTATGCTGGGCGCGGTGGGCGTTCAGCTGGGTACCCGCTTCCTGGTCGCCGAAGAATGCGGCGTACATCAGACCTACAAAAATAAGATTTTAAAGGCCAAGGATATTGACACCATCGCCACCGGAAAACGATTGGGTCATCCGGTGCGCTGCCTAAAGACCCCGTATTCCCGGGAATATTTCCGCAAGGAGTACGACGGAAGCGTGTCCGATGAGGAGCTGGAGGCCTTCGGCGTCGGAGCGCTGCGGTTGGCCGCAGTGGAAGGCGACGAGCAGCATGGTTGTTTTCTCGCCGGGCAGATAGCCGCCATGGTAAAGAAAGAACAGCCTGCTGCAGAAATGATCCGCGAGATTTTTGCCGAGGCGGAAGAAGTGTTGAATGGAGCGAAAAAATGGGTAAAATAGCGTTTGTTTTTTCCGGACAGGGCGCGCAGTACAGCGGAATGGGCCGGGAACTGACGAAATATTCTTCCGCTGCCGATAAGCTGTTTGCACTGGCCGACCAGATTCGCCCAGGTACGTCGGCCCAGTGCTTTTCCGGCTCGCAGGAGGAACTGACCGAGACGAAAAACACCCAGCCATGCCTGTTCTGCGTGGATTTGGCGGCGGCGCTGGCGCTGGAGGAATCGGGTGTTCGGGCTGATGGGGCTGCCGGTTTTTCGCTGGGAGAAATGGCGGCTTTGACCTTCGCAGGGATGCTGGAACAGAAAACCGGATTTTCTCTGGTCTGCCGCCGCTCCGCACTGATGGATGAAGCGGCCCGACAGACAGACAGCGCCATGGCGGCGGTACTCAAACTGGAGCATGAAACCGTTGAAACATTGTGCCGGCAGTTTGCGCATCTGTATCCGGTCAACTATAACTGCCCCGGTCAGTTGGTAGTGGCGGGACTTCGGCAGGAAATCGAGGAAATGAAACCGTTGGTCAAAAAAGCGGGCGGGCGGATGGTTTCCCTGGCGGTCAGCGGCGGATTCCACTCGCCGTTTATGGATGGCGCCGCAAAAGAATTTGCAAAAGAACTGGAAAAGGTCTGTTTTCAACCTGCCAGGATACCTGTTTACGCCAACCTGACGGCGCGGCCGTATGCAGAAAGCGAGCCAAAGGAGCTTTTA
>JBJEQT010000051.1:0-3866 GCA_051881895.1 Oscillospiraceae bacterium | reverse complement strand
GAATCGGGAAATGACATTTCCATTCTCCAGTACGTCGTACTGGTAAGTATCATAAGCCACCTTTCCGTTGCGGCAGATAATATCAAAGTGCAGATCCGGATTATTGGGCGATTTCGCATGGACCAGATACTCCCCGAATTTAAAGTTATAGGAAGCACGGCTCAATTCGAACCCCATCGTCCGCAGATTGCTCTGCTGAATATAGTCCTTGGCGGCCCGCTGGGACATCGCGGCGGAAATCGGGTCTCCGGTAAAGGAGAGGATTACCCAAGCAATGAAGAGCAAAAGCCCAAATGCCATAATCACAGCCAAAATCCGAAGCCAAAGCTTTTTCTGTTTCATTTTGTCTCTCCCTTTCCAAAACACGGTCCAACAAAATCCCTTTCCCAGGCCCGGTACGACAAACAGCGTATACAGCGCCGACAGGAACAAAGAGCCCACAAATCCCGCCCCAGAAAACCAGTACCAATCACTCGGCAGAGAAACACTTAGCGGATCCAAAAAGTTTTTTCGGAACAGCCGATATTCCAGCATACCCAAGCCCAGCACCAGAATAAAATGATAAAACATGCCCATGGAGTTAGTCAGCGCCACCCCAACCGCAGCGTCAATCAAAAAGCGCCATTCCCGCAAAGGAAAAAGCCCCTGGCCGGCGCAAAACAGACAGAGGCAAACTTGCAGCTATTTTTCTTTCAGCAGCGTTTTCAGCTCATTCATAAACGTGTTGATATCCGCAAACTGCCGGTACACAGAGGCAAACCGCACATATGCCACTTCGTCAACCTGTTTGAGCTTTTCCATCGCCAGCTCTCCGATGCGGTAGGACGTGACCTCCCGATCCAGGGAATTGAGAATATCCGCTTCGATTTCATCTACCATGCGGTCGATTTCTTCCAAAGAAACCGGACGTTTCTCACAGGCGCGCAGCAACCCGTTTACCAGTTTATTCCGGTCAAAACTTTCACGGGACATATCTTTTTTGATCACAACAATCGGCATGGTTTCCACCGATTCATAAGTGGTAAAACGTCTGGCGCACTGCAAACACTCCCGCCGCCGGCGAATCCGTTCGTCTACCGCCCGGGAGTCAATTACCTTGCTGTCGTGATAGCCGCAAAACGGACATTTCATCGTGATTTTCCCCCATTCAGAAAACTTTCTGACTCTTGAAACAAGTATATCAGCGCGGCGGCGAAAATACAAGAAAAACCTCTCTTTTCGGATGATTGTAATTCTTTTTGGGAACCCTTATAATAGAGAAAGTATTTTGAAATAAAATCGAAAATAAAAGCAATATTTTTCATCTGCAAAGGAGTATCGCCATGAGCAAAGTCACCTGGAAGCCCGGCACCCTGCTTGCCCCTGTCCCTGCCGTTATGGTATCCTGCGGCACCATGGAGAAGCCAAACATCATCACCATCGCCTGGACGGGCATTGTGAATTCCGAACCGGCCATGACCTATATTTCGGTGCGCAAAGAGCGCTTTTCTCACCAATTGATTTCGAAAAGCGGCGAATTTGTCATAAACCTGACCACATCCGACCTGACCCGCGCTACCGATCTGTGCGGCGTAAAGTCCGGCCGGGACATCGATAAATTCGCATTGACCAAACTGACGCCGGAACCTGCGTCGCAACTGTCCTGCCCGATGATCGCCCAAAGCCCCCTGTCGCTGGAATGTAAAGTGACCCAAGTCCTTCCCTTGGGCTCTCACGATATGTTTTTAGCCAAAATCGTGGCGGTAAACGTAGATGAATCGTTGCTGGACGAAAAAGGCAAACTGCATCTTTCCCGGTGCGGGCTGCTGTCTTACGCGCACGGCGAGTATTTTGCGCAGGGGCGCCGGCTGGGAAGTTTCGGCTATTCTGTCCGAAAAAAGTCCCCCGCCGGAAAAAGGAAAGCGCCGAAAAAATAATGGTCTCTTCCTTTTTACTATCTTTTCTTGTGGAACGGAACCGTTCAAAATGACCTTTGGGAAGTCCGTTCGCCCGTATTCTGGAGGTATCGCTGCATGAAACGAATTTTTGCCATCCTTTTCGCCGCGCTGCTGATCTGTACCGGCTGCACCGCGCAATCGCCTTCCGTCTCTGCTTCGTTGGAAGAGTCTTCTGTTTCTTCTGCTGCTTCTTCTGCTCCGGAAGTATTCGACCAGCCGCCGGAAAACCGGGAAGAGCTCCCCTTCGAGCAAATGAAATATGTCCAGCCCGACCTGGATGAGACCATCTCCCAATATGAAGATTTCGCCCGGCGGGTGCGAAACGCCAAATCCGCCGGCGAAGTGATGGCGGTCTGGAAAGAGGAAGCGCAGCTTTGCAAAGACTATTATAACATGTATACCCTTTCCAACGTCCTTTTCAGCCTCGATACCACCAACGAGGAGAACGCGGCAAACTACCAGTATATGCAGGATTTTATCGCCAAACTCAAGCCTGCCGCCGTTTCCCTGACCCGTTCGATCCTGCAGTCTCCCTACCGCAGCCAGATCGGCGATATTGTCGGCGCCCATGTGCTGGACGCCATGGAAATCGACACAAAAAATTATTCCGAGGAACAGCTGGAACTGGAACTGCAGGAAAACCAGCTGACGACCCAATACACCCAGCTGCTGTCGCAAGCCACGGTTTACGAGACCCAAGATTATACCTTTACTACCAGCGACATGTATTACTATATCTACGCTGGCAGCCGGGAGGACCGTCAGTTCGCCGCCCAGCTTTTGGAGGATTATTACCGTGATCTGAACCAGCAGTGCGGGGAAATCTATACCCAGTTGGTGGCGCTGCGCACCCAAAGGGCCAAAATTTCCGGATTTGACAATTACCTGGATTATTACTATTTTAACCGCTCCTACCGTGGTTACGGCCGGGAGGAAATCGAAAATTTCCGCGCCTGGGTCAAAGAATATATTGTTCCCGTTTACCGGCAGCTAAAAGATGACGCTTCCGTTCGGCTGGGCCATCCGCTGAACCTGTTTGAATACACCTCGCCTTTGCCGGAACAGACCCGGGTATCCTATCTGGAAAGCATCACCAGCGCCAGTAAGCTGGTCGACATCGTGGTAGGGATTCTGCAGGACCTTTCTCCCGAAACAAACGAAATGATCGACTACATGACCCGAAACAATCTGTATGATCTGACCAGCTCCCCCAACAAGGCCACCGGCGCCTTTACCACCTATTTCTACGGATGGCAGGAGCCGTACGTCCTTTCCAATTACGATGACGCCGGGACCTACATCCACGAAATGGGTCATGCGCTCAACTTTTTCCGCACCGGCGATTTGATGGTCCTGGAGCAGGATTTGCAGGGATCGGACATTTCAGAAATCCATTCGCAGACGCTGGAACTGCTGGCCAGTCCCTGGCTAGACCGCATTTATACCGATGCCGGCGCGGCGGAAAAATCCAACGTTTTCGAGATGTTTATTACCATCCTTTCCGCTACCATGGTGGACGAATTTCAGCATAAAGTTTACGAAAATCCTGATATGAGCGCCGAACAGCTTAACGCCCTTTACGCGCAGCTGGAATTGGAGTACTTTGGTGAAATCGATAATCTTGGTCTTTCTTACCTGGACAACGGATTGGACTGGGTGGATATCCACCACCTGTTTGAATCGCCGATGTATTATATCGAATATGCTCTGACCGCTGTGGTAGCTCTGGATTTCTGGCAGGATTCCAAGGAAGACTGGGACGGCGCTTTTCGCTCCTACATCCAGTTTATCGATATTCCCAACGATGTAAACCTGTCCGACTCTCTGGCGCTTGCCGGTTTGGATAACCTGTTTGAAAAAAGCACCATCGAAATATTATCTCAAAACCTGTCGTCTTATTTTTCCAGCGATTCGTTCACGGAATAGCGA
>JBJEQT010000050.1:0-17921 GCA_051881895.1 Oscillospiraceae bacterium | reverse complement strand
GGACAGCTCCATTAATATATCACACCCCTTCCCCTAAAGTCAATACCTTTTTCTTGATTTTTCGATTTTTTTTTCGTATGATAGAAATGTTCTTGATCCAACAGAACAGGAGGCGCTTATATCATATGCCAATTTGTATCCCCAATTCCTTGCCCGCAGCGCAGGTTTTGGAATCAGAAAATGTTTTTGTCATGACGGAGGAACGGGCGTCCCACCAAGACATCCGCCCTTTAAAAATCGGCATCCTGAATTTAATGCCGACTAAAATCGTCACCGAGACCCAGCTGCTGCGGCTTCTGAGCAACACCCCGCTTCAGGTGGATATTGAATTGCTGCAGACCGCTACGCACACTTCCAAAAACACATCGGCGGAGCATCTGCTGAAATTTTACAAAACATTCGAGGACATTCAAAACGAACGGTTTGACGGTTTTATTATCACCGGAGCCCCAGTGGAGCAAATGCCGTTTGAGCAGGTGGATTACTGGCCCGAACTATGCGATATTATGGATTGGACAAAAACCCACGTCTATTCTACCTTTCACATCTGTTGGGGGGCGCAGGCGGCACTTTATCATCATTATGGTATTCCAAAATATCCGCTGCCGCAAAAGATGTTCGGCGTGTTTGAGCATCGTACGCTGGCGCCCAAGCACCCGTTGGTCCGGGGATTTGACGAGCAGTTCTACGCGCCTCACTCCAGGCATACCACAATCCGCAGCGAGGACATCCTCGCCTGTCCGCATCTGGAATTGCTGGCGTCGTCACAGGAAGCCGGCGCTTACCTGATCGCCAGCGAATCCGGCCGCCAATTTTTCGTCACCGGCCACTCGGAATATGACCGTGAAACCCTGGCCGGCGAATACTTCCGCGATGTAAACAAAAATCTTCCTATCGAAATTCCCAAACATTACTTTAAAAACGACGATCCCCAGCAGGAAATCCTTTACCGCTGGCGCGGCCATGCCAGCCTGCTGTTTTCCAACTGGCTGAACTATTTTGTATATCAGACAACACCGTACGATCTTTCCTCCCTTTCCCACGTCTTATAAAAACCCCCCCGGCACATGCAGAAGCTTTTGCATGTGCCGGGGGTTCTTTTATATTTCAACCAAGCGGAAGATCTTCTTTCTTTTTTACAAGATGCTTTCCCCTATTGCTTTGCTTCCAACCGCTGAATCTTTTCCCAAAGCGTCTGAAAATCGCCATGCTGGCAGCTGTCCAGCAAAAAGCCATCGGTCAAAATCGGCGTTTCGGTCAAAAGAAAAACCTCCATGCCCAGCGCTTCTGCACACAAATCCTCTTTCACATCGTTGCCGATCATCAGACAATCCTGTGGATTTACGCCCAACTTTTCCAGTACATCTTTGCGGTAGTAGTCTAAATTCGGCTTGCAGTGCCTGCTGTTTTCGTAGGTGGTGATCCACTCAAAATCCGATGGCGAAAGCCCCGCCCATTGAATTCTGGCCCAGGTTGCCGCCTGTGGGAACAGCGGGTTGGTTGCCAGCGCCACCCGATACCCTTTTTCCCGCAGCAAGCGCACGCAGCGCGCCGCTAAAGGATGGCAGACGGTTGCCTCCTTTGCAGCCAAAAACTCATTTTGATAAAACGCGTCAAAATCCGCCCGATGGTCTGCTGCTTTTTCTCCCGCCAGCGCGGTAAACGCCCGCCAGAAAACTTCCTCATTGGTTTGAGCGCCATCGTTTTCCTGCATGGCTTTCATCCCCGCCCAAAGGCCCCGAATCAGCGTCTCCGGCTCAAACCCATGCGGGGCAAACTTTTTGGTCAGCGCTCCGAAATACAAACGAATAAACGCTTCCTGATCCATCGGCAGCAGCGTACCGTCCAAATCAAATAAAACCGTGTTCATCTTTTCTCCTTTTCTGTTTACAAGGTGATCCAAAATCGCCGGATGGTCTCCGGGCGGCCGTCATCTCCCGGCACCTGTGCTTCCCCCTCAAAGATCCCGCCGCATTTTCGGATGGTCTTTTCCGAGGCGATGTTGTCAGCTTGGCAGTCCAACAATACCCGCTCCAGACCGATTTCGCGGCAGAAATCCAGCGCCAGCATCAGCATCTGCGACCCATAGCCCTTGTTCCTCTCGTCCGGCCGAATGCCATATCCGATATTCCCGCCGCTTTGGCGCAGCTCGTCGGTCAGCCGGTGCCGCACCTGGACGGTTCCTACAATGACGCCATCCTTTTTTCGTACCGCGAAGAAAGTAGTCGCCGGCGTTTGCTCTGCCGATGCCGGGATTTCGCACAAAGCGTGTATCCGCTCCAGCCATTCTCCGTAAGCCGGATCCCGCTCTATCGAGCCGCTGCCGTTGATATGGCTTTCCCCCGCGCCCGTATAGGCCTGCCGGTAATCTTCCGCCTGTCTTTCCCAGCTCCGGTCCGGCAGTACCAGCGTCAATTCTCCCATCACGCCGCTCCTTTACAAAAAGAGGGGCGGAATGTGTCATCCGCCCCTCAACAGATTTCGAAAACCTTACAGTGCAATGTCCTGCGCGATTTTCAAAAGATTCATGTCTACCGACTTTTTCATGCTCAGCGCTTCCAGAATATCGTAATCGGTCACCTTGCCGTCTTTGGTCACAACAACGCGGTTGCCGATTCCTTTTTCCAGCAGTTCCACCGCGTAATAACCCATTTCGCTGGCAACCACACGGTCACGCAGGGTCGGAGAACCGCCGCGCTGAATATGTCCCAATACGGTTGCGCGGGATTCGACGCCGGTTTTCTCTTCAATTTCCTTCGCCAGCTCATGGGAATGGCCCACGCCTTCCGCCACCATGACAATAAAGTGCTGCTTGCCGGTTTTCTGAGAAGCTTTGATTTTCGCCACGATATCACGATCCACATCGAAGGGAATCTCCGGGATCAAAATCGCGATAGCGCCGCAGGCCAGGCCGGCATTGACCGCGATATGGCCGGCTCCTCTGCCCATCACTTCGACCACCGAGCAGCGGTCGTGAGATTGAGAGGTATCACGCAGGCGGTCTACGTTCTGGACCACGGTGTTCATCGCCGTATCATAACCGATGGTGTAATCAGAAGAGGCAATATCATTGTCAATGGTGCCGGGGATTCCCACGCAGGGAATGCCGCGCAAAGACAAATCTCTGGCGCCACGGAAAGAACCATCGCCGCCGATGACCACAACGCCGTCAAGCCCCGCTTCCACGCAGGTCTGTTTCGCCTTTTCAACGCCGGCTTCCTCTTTGAATTCCAAGCAGCGAGCCGTGTACAGAACCGTACCACCTTTTTGCAGAATATCTGAAACCGAGCGCAGATTCATTTCTACCATGTCGCCGTTGATCAAACCGTTATAACCGCGGCGAATCCCCAAAACGCGCATTCCTTTTCCAATGCCCGCGCGGACTACAGCTCGAATCGCCGCATTCATGCCGGGTGCATCGCCGCCGCTTGTCAAAACGCCAATGGTTTTTACCTGATTCATATTCCTAACCTCCTAATGATAATCGGAAGATTTGCACAACCTGTTTTATAATGTCATAAAACCAAATTCAAAATCTATTATAGTATAATCAAAATTTGATTGCAACTATTTTGTGCATGAAAAATGGGATTTTCCCGCAAAATTTCCGAAATCTGTTGGTTTTTGCCGCTTGCCTCACTCACCATCCCGCTTTTATTCCACCAGCTTCACGCTGCCCGTCCCCAGAAGCTGCGCAAGCTGGTCAAGCAGTACCGCATTGGGGGAAACCCACAGGGAGCGCGGCGCAAGGCTCACTTTCTTTGTATCCTCAAAAAAGACGTAGACCGGCGTTTCCCCTTCAAAAATTTCCAGTAAGTTCTGCGCTTTTTCCATCTCTTTGCCCTGCCGGGACGGTATCTTCAAATATAAACCCGGCCTTTTGGCGCCATTTGTCCCATGTTCTTCTTTGCGGACCGAAGAACCGCTTCTCAGCGCAAGCCTGTCCTCAATGGTCAAGGCTTTTTCGCATAAAAGCTTGGCGTCCTCCTCTTCCCGCACACTGATGCGTCCGGAAAGCACGACGATCGAACCGACTGTCAGAAGCTGTCCATACCGCTGCAGCGTTTTGGGAAAAACCAGCACCTCCATGGATCCGGTGGTGTCTTCCACCGTCAAAAAGGCCATCGTATCCCCACCGCGGGTCGCCTTGGACTGGCGGGCGCTGATGATGCAGAGAATATCCGTTTGCTTGTTGTCATATTCCTCCAGCGCCACATGGGAAATTTTCGCCGTTCCCAGCTTCGGGATCAAATCGGCATACTCTCCCAGCGGATGGCCGGACAAATACATGCCGGTGACCTCTTTTTCCAGATTCAGCCGTTCCATAAAAGGGAAATCTTCCACATCCGGGAACGCATATTCCTCCTTTTGCGCGTCGGCCATCGTATCGAAAAAGCCCAGCTGTCCCTCCAGATTTTTCTGCTTCACCGTGTCCAGACTATTGGAAATCACTTCATACCCCGCCAGCAGCTGACGGCGGTTCGGATTCATTCGGTCAAAAGCGCCGCATTTAATCAGGCTCTCCATCGCCCGGCGATTGAGATCCCGCCCATGCATCCGCTCGCAGAAATCGTTGAAATTTTGAAACGGAGCCGATTCCCGCTCCCGGATAATATCGTCGATCACACTGCGCCCCAGGTTTTTGATGGCCAAAAGGCCAAAGCGGATCCCTTCGTCCGATACGGTAAATCCCATGTTGCTTTCGGAGATATCCGGCGGCAGCACCGGGATTTTCAGCCGCGTGCATTCTTCAATATAGCCGGTCACCTTCGAGGTGGAGTCCAAAACACTTGTCAAAAGCGCCGCCATAAATTCCTTGGGATAATGACATTTGAGATACGCTGTCTGATACGCCACAACCGCATAAGCAGCCGCGTGGCTTTTGTTAAAAGCGTAGGATGCGAAGCTGGACATTTCACCGAAAATATCGCTGGCGATTTCTTCGCTCACGCCGTTGTGCACGCAGCCTTTGACCCGGCAGGTCCCATCTTCGTCATAAAGGCCATAGATAAAGTTCTGACGCTCTTTTTGCATGACGTCGGCTTTTTTCTTGCTCATGGCCCTGCGGACCAGGTCCGCGCGTCCGTAGGAAAATCCCGCCAGTTCCCGGCAGATTTGCATTACCTGCTCCTGGTAAACAATGCAGCCGTAGGTCACGTCGAGAATGGAAGCCAGTTTCGGATGCTTATAGGTCACTTTTTCCGGGTGATGGCGGTTTTCAATGTATTTGGGAATGGAGTCCATCGGTCCGGGCCGGTACAGGGAGATAACTGCGATCAGATCCTCAATGGACTCAGGGCCCAGGCCGACCAATACGCTGCGCATCCCGCCGGATTCGAACTGGAATACCCCTTCCGTCAGGCCGGCCGACAGCATCTGAAACACTTTTTTGTCATCCGGCGGGATTTGGGCAACCGAAAAATCCGGGCGGAAACGGCGGATCATCTTCTCCGCGTCGCTGATCACCGTCAGCGTTCGCAGCCCCAGAAAATCCATTTTCAAAAGTCCCAACTCTTCCAATGTCGTCATTGGAAATTGCGTCAGGATCGCCTCTTCGTTTTTCTGTACCGGCACATAGGTGTCCACCGGATCCCGGGTGATGACCACCCCCGCCGCGTGGGTAGATGCGTGCCGGGGCATTCCCTCCAGCTTTCTGGCCATGTCGATCAATTCATGGATGGTCGGGTCCGTGTCATACTGCTGCTTCAATTCTTTCGAAGCGGACAGCGCCTTGTCCAGCGTCATATGCAGCTCATTCGGAACCAGCTTTGCCACCGCGTCCACCTGCGCATAGGGGATGGCCATCGCCCTGCCCACATCCCGGATGGCGCCTCTGGCCGCCATGGTGCCGAAAGTAATGATCTGCGCCACATGATCGGCGCCGTATTTCGCCACCACATAATCGATGACTTGTTGGCGTTTTTCATAACAAAAATCAATATCAAAGTCCGGCATAGATACCCGTTCCGGGTTCAAAAATCGCTCAAAAAGCAGATTGTAGCGGATGGGATCGATACCGGTAATGCCAATGCAATAAGCGCACAGGCTTCCCGCGCCGGAGCCGCGCCCCGGCCCCACGGGGATGTCATGGGTCTTGGCATAGTGGATAAAATCATACACGATCAGATAGTAATCCACATATCCCATCTTGATGATCACGCCCAGCTCATACTCCAGCCGGTCACGGATTTTTGGGGATGGATGCTCGCCGTAGTGCCGGGTCATGCCCTCATAGCACATGCGCTTGAAATAGGTCACGTTATCCTCTTCGGTAGGCGCTTTGTAAAACGGCAGCTTGGTCACGCCGAACGTAAAATCCAGCTGGCATTGCTCGGCGATCTTCACCGTGTTGTCCAGTGCCTCGGGATGGGCGGCAAAAAGGGTCTCCATCTCCGCCCGGCTTTTCAGGTAAAATTCCTGGGTCTGGAATTCCATGTCTGATTTGTCGTTTACCGTATGGTTGGTCTGAATACAAACCAGCACGCTTTGCGCCTGGTGGTCCTCCTGCCGGATATAGTGGACGTCGTTGGTCGCCACCAGCCCGATTCCGGTCTCTTCTGACAGGCGGTACAGATCGGGCAGGATTTGCTTTTGCTCTAAAATCCCATGATCCTGGATTTCCAGATAGTAGTTTTCGGGGCCAAAGATGTCCCGGTATAAAAGCGCCGTTTCTTTGGCGGCGTCATAATCTTTTTCCATCAATCGCCGCGGGATCTGCCCGGCCAGGCAGGCGGACAGGCAAATCAGCCCTTCATGATGCGCCCGAAGCAATTCCAAATCCACCCGCGGTTTGGAATAAAACCCCTCTACCGAAGCCTTGGAAACCATAGCGATCAGATTTTGGTACCCCGTTTCGTTTTTGCATAGCAAAACCAGATGATAAGGACTGGTGTCAATGCGGTGCACCTTGTCAAAACGAGTCCGGGGAGCCACATAAACCTCACAGCCGATTACCGGCCGGATCCCCTGCTTTTTGCACTCTTTATAAAAGTCGATCACACCGTACATCACGCCATGATCGGTAATGGCAAGGGACTGCTGTCCCAGCTCTTTGGCGCGGGCCACCAGCGCCGGGATACGGCATGCGCCGTCCAGCAGGCTGTATTCCGTATGTACATGCAGATGGACAAAATTTTCCATGGATTGCTCCTTTTTTTCCAAACGCCGGCGGACTTTTGCCGTTTGGCCGCCCGGTACGCTGCTTTCCGATCAATCCGCCGTCGGATTGTCCTGCTTTTTCGCGCCGGTGAGTTCCTCATAGATTTTCGACAGGCGCTTCAGCCTGTGGTTGACGCCGGAACGCGTCAGCGGTTCGCTAAGGGCTTCCCCCAGTTCCCGCAGCGACATTTCCGGATTTTCCACCCGCAGCTTCGCGATTTCCCTTAAATCTTCCGGCAGAAAGGCAGTTCCCTTGTTTTTCAGAATATATTCGATCTCTTTGACCTGTACCGACGCCGCGCTGATGGTCTTTTCCAAATTGGCAAATTCGCAGTTCTGCGCCCGGTTCACCTGGTTGCGGATACTTTTATAAATTTTCACATTCATCACTTCAAGGCCCAAATTCCCCGCGCCCATAAACCCCAGCAGGTCTTCGATCTCACCGCTGTCTTTCAAATACACCACAAAGCTTCCCCGCCTGGCAAAGCTTTTGGGGAAGATGCGTACAGCAAACAGCACCTGGATCAGCGCCTCGCACAGCGGCTGATTCGGCACCACAAATTCCAGATGATAGCTTTTCCCGGGATCCACCATGCTGCCGCAGGCCAGAAATGCCCCGGCGATAAACGCGCCCAATTCTTCCTCGCTTTGCACCTGTCCCAGATTCAGAACCGGCATGGGCGACTGCCCATATCCAAAAAAGCGCAGGATCTTTTCCCGGTCGTTCTGATCATCCACAGTGGCACAGAAAAAGCTTTTTCCGTTTTTGTTTTTATATTCATGAACCGAAATGGTAGCGTCCAGGCCAATCAGCCCGAAAATACTGTCAGCATACAGTTCGGCCACGCTTTTATTCTCGGTTTGCAAAAGCATTTTCTGCGGGCCGAACGCTTTGGAAAAACGCAGCAATCCATGCGTTCTGGCACGCAGCTGCCGCAGATCATCATACCGAAGACGCAGCAGCTGCCGCTTCAGCTCATTTGCAAAAGACATGCTCCTTCTCCTCCCGCCGATTTTTACGTTTTGCGTACATCCCGGTGGCTGACAAATACGTTTTCTTCCCGCTCTTTCAAGGATTGCGCCGCTTTCCAGGAAAAGGAGACCGACCGGTGCTTGCCGCCGGTACAGCCGAACGCCACCACCAATTGGCGCTTACCTTCCTTCTCATAAAGCGGAATGGTAAAATTCAAAAAATCTTCGATCTTCTGGTATAACTGCCGGGCTTCCTCATGGGAAAAAACATAATCCCGCACCTGCTGGTCCAATCCCGTTTTGTTTTTCAGCTCCGGGATGTAAAACGGGTTTGGCAGGCAGCGCACATCGAATACCAGATCCGCGTCAGACGGAATGCCATATTTAAAGCCGAAAGAAGTGCAGGTGATCAGCATTTTTTCCTTTTTTTCTTTTAAAAACAGCGCCGCAACCTGTTCTTTCAGCTGCGTTGCGCTGAGCAAAGAGGTATCGATCACATAATCCGCCTGATCCAAAGCCGGACGCAGGAGCTTCCGTTCCTGCTCCAGCGCTTCCTGCATGCTGGGATGTTCTTCATCCAGAAGCGGGTGTTTGCGGCGGGTCTCTTTATATCGGGTGACAATAACGTCGTCCCTGGCGTCCAGATAGAGGATCGTATAAGAATACCCCATCTGCTTTAGCTGCTCCAGACCGTGAAACAGATCGGTAAACATCCGTCCGCCGCGGGAATCCACCACGATGGCGATTTTATCGGGGAACTGCCCTTCCTGGTTTTGCCGAAGCTGAAAAAAATGCACCAAAAGCTTTGGCGGCATGTTATCCACACAATAATAGCCGATATCCTCCAGCGCGTTGACCGCCTGAGACTTTCCGGCGCCGGACATGCCGGTGACAACCACAAAGCGCATAAAAATCCCCTTCCTCGCCTGTCTTTTACTTACAGTTGGCGCAATTCACATTCCAGCCTGTATCCGGTCTGTTCCGCAACCGTATTCTGGATTTCCCGAATCAGCTGGGTCACATCCCGGGAGGAGGCGCCCCCCCGATTGACAATAAATCCCGCGTGCTTTTCGCTGACCTGCGCGCCGCCAATCTGACGGCCCTTCAGCCCGCACTGTTCAATCAAGGCGCCGGCGTAATTCCCCTCAGGCCGTTTAAAAACAGAGCCTGCGCTGGGATACTCCAGCGGCTGCTTGGATTTGCGCCGCTCCATCAGGTCTTCCATCGTCCGGCGGATCTCGGCCGGATCACCGGGTCGAAGCTGCAGTTTCACTTTGGTAATGCACCAGTCCTTTTCGGAAAACACACTGTGCCGGTATCCCAGCTGCATTTCCGAAGCGGCAATGGTCCGGGTGTTGCCCATCCCATCCACATAGTCGGCGCACACGACGACATCTTTCATTTCGCCGCCGTACGCCCCGGCGTTCATAAACAGCGCACCGCCCACATTTCCAGGGATTCCCCAGGCGAATTCCAATCCGGTAAGTCCTTCTTTTTGGGCGAAAGCCGCCGCCGCAGACAAGGATGCGCCTGCCGCGCAGAGGATCTCCCCCTCTTTCAAGGATTTCCGGATGTAGGAAAAGTTGCTCCCGATCTGAATCACCGCGCCAGACACGCCGCCGTCCGGCACCAGCAGGTTAGACCCGTTGCCAATCACCTGCCAGCGAATGCCGTTGGCCGCACAAAACTGGATCAGCGCCGCAGTCTGCCCCTCGTCATAAGGGCGCACCAGAATGTCACACGGGCCGCC
The DNA here is from genome assembly GCA_051881895.1 of Oscillospiraceae bacterium. GTDB lineage: Bacteria > Bacillota > Clostridia > Oscillospirales > Ruminococcaceae > UBA3818. Next base: position 8,041 of record JBJEQT010000050.1, on the reverse strand, counting down.
GATCTGGAACGTGGTGTAATCTTTCATTAGCGCGTTCAGAATATATTCGCACTCCAAATTCTGGCACAGAGAGGTTAGTTTTAAAAGATCGGTCATCTGCCGTTCCCTCCATCAAGGCAAAATTTACCGGGCACGGTTTAAAAACGCCGCGCCGATCAGCCCGGCATCGTTCCCCAGTGTCGCCAATACAATACGGGTCTGTTTTTCCGGCGCGCGGACATACAGCTGCGGGCGCACAGATTCCACCAGCGGACGCAGAAGGTTTTCCCCTTCGTTGCTGACGCCGCCGCCGATTACCAGAACTTCCGGCGCCAAAATATTGATGATATTGGCAAGGCCGTAGCCCAGCTGCCCGATAAAGGTGTCCACTGCCGCCTGCGCCGCGGCGTCGCCCTGTTTTGCCGCCTGAAAAGCCGTTCTTCCAGATACCCTGCCGCCGTTTTCCGCGGTCAGCTTCCACATCAGGGAATCCGGATTGGCATCCATCGCCTCCTTGGTCGTGCGGATCAGTCCGGTGGCGGAGGCGTACGCTTCCAGGCACCCGCGCCGGCCGCAGGTACATTGCCTGCCGCCCATCACAATGCCCATGTGCCCCAATTCCGCACCGCCGTAGTGCAGACCGGTAAACAACCTGCCGTCGATGATAATGCCGCCGCCCACGCCGGTTCCCAGCGTAACCGTTACCGCGTTGGAAGCCCCTTTGGCCGCGCCGGCCAATACCTCTCCCACTGCGGCGGCATTGGCGTCGTTGGTGATATCCACTTCTTTGTGGAGCTTTTCCTGCAGGTATGCCCGCATGGGCACATTTTCAAACATCAGATTATTGGCGTATTCCACCACGCCAGTGTCTTCATTGGCCGTTCCGGGCACACCAACACCGATCCGCTCGATCTGCGCCCAGGAAACCCCGGCATCCTCCGCCGCCTTTCCGGCGCATTGGGCCATGGCGTCCATCACTTCTTCAGCCGGGCGCGGCATACCGGTTTTGGCCTTTGCCCTGCCGACGATACGAAATTCGTCGTCCACCACGCCGGCTTTGATGTTGGTTCCTCCCAAATCGATTCCCAGATAATATCCCATATAATCTTGCTGCTCCTTACCGATTAATAGGCATCCCAATCGGTGGGCCCATCGCCCTGATCGATCATGCCCAGTTTTTCCAATAGCTCCTGCGCAGCGTTGTACCCCATCTTTTTCTGACGGTTGTTCATCGCCGCCACTTCAATGATGATAGCCAGATTTCGACCCGGTTTGATCGGAATGGTCAAAGAGGGTACCGAAATACCTAAAATTTCCGTCTGTTCATTGTCCATGCCCATCCGGTCGTAAACCCGGTCCGGATTCCACGGCTCAAGCTGAATGACCATGTTGATTTTTTCCGTTTCTTTGATGGAGCCCATACCGAAAATCCGCCGCGCGTTGATAATGCCTACGCCGCGCAGTTCCAGGAAATGGCGGATATTCTCCGGGGAAGTTCCCACCAGCGTTCGGTTGGACACGCGCCGGATTTCCACCGCGTCGTCGGCGATCAGCCGATGTCCGCGTTTGACCAGTTCCACTGCCGTTTCACTTTTTCCTACGCCGCTTTCGCCCAGCAGCAGGATTCCCTCGCCGTACACCTCGACCAAAACGCCGTGCCGGGTCACCCGCGGTGCCAGCTCTGTGGCCAGAATGCCAACCACGCTGGACAGGAATACCGATGTGGATTCCGGCGTGCGCAAAAGCGGTACCTTATATTTCTGGGCACACTCCAGCATCTGCGGGAAAATTTCCAGTTCCCTGGAAACGACCACCACCGGCGGCTTCAGCGCAAAATAGGAGTCCAGCTTCTGCATCAGGGTGTCTTCGTCGAATTTTTTTAAATAGGCGTATTCCGACAGTCCGATCAGCTGAATGCGGGAACTGTCAAAATACTCAAAAAATCCGCCCAGCTGCAGGCCGGGACGGTTTACGTCCATGCTGCTGATTTTTACATCGTTCAGATCATACGGGGAATAAATCAGCTCCACATCCAGATCTTTGACAATTTTGGAGAGTTTAACCGAATAAGCGTGTTCCATGTTTGATTCTCCTATCCCGGCAGGCCTTTTCCCGCCGTTTTTCGCCCGCCGCAAGGCGAGGCTGCTGTCCTTGCCCCGGCCGGGAAACAATGTACCCGCCGTGGTCTTTCGTATTTATTATACCCTACAGCAGTCGGCCTTGCAATAAACTTTCTGTAAAACAAATTGCAAGAAAAGTTGGCCTGTTTGAAGTATTTTAACCGTCTGATTCTTTTTCATTGTGAACCGATCAAAAATATGCTACAATAATCCTACAGCATGATCAGAAATCAGAGATTTCCGACCTAAAAAATGAAAACATATTGCGGCAAATTTTTTGCAAATGGATAGGAATAATATCGGAGGACGGTTATGAAAATTGCATTATTTACCGAAACGTATCTGCCCCACATCAACGGAGTCGTAACCCATGTAAAGATCTTGCGGGACGGACTTTTGCAGCAAGGACATGAAGTATTGGTCGTTACTGCGGATTACCAGACCCGCCATCATTACATAAAAGATGGTATCCTGCATTGTCCCGCCATTAAAAGCAAACGCTTTTACGGATACGGCGTGGCCTCGCCGTTCAGCCGGCGCAGGCTCAAGCTGGTGGAGGATTTCCGCCCGGATATTATCCATATCCACAACGAGTTCGGCGTAGGGATCTCGGGCATTTTTGCGGCCAAGCAGCTGCATGTCCCTCTGGTGTACACGCTGCACACGATGTACGATGATTATCTGTATTATGTGGCTCCCCGCCGTCTGCTGCGGGCTGCCAAAAAACTTAGCCATGATTATTTCCGCCTGCTGGGCAACGCCGCCACCGAATTGACCGGCCCTTCGCCCAAATGCCAGGAATACTTCCAGCAGATCGGCGTAAAGAAAGATGTCAACGTGATTCCCAACGCGGTGGAACTGGATGATTTTGGCCCCGACCGGATTTCGCCGGAACAGAAAGCGGAATTCCGCCGCCGCTACCAGATCCCGGACGACGTGATGGTCGCCTGCTTTGTCGGACGGCTCGGCCATGAAAAAAGCGTGGACGTTCTGCTGGACTACTGGGCCCGTACCATTACGCCGGAAGATAAAATCATGCTGTGCGTCATCGGCGGCGGTCCCGTTCAGGAAGAACTGGAGCAGCAGGCCAAGGATCTGGGGATTGATTCCATGGTCGTGTTCACCGGAGCGGTACCTCACGATCAAATGCCGCCTTACTATGCCGCCTGCGATGTATATGTAACCGCCTCCCTGTCTGACACAAACTCTATTTCGATGTTGGAAGGAATGGCTTCCGGCCTGCCGGTCCTGCGCCGGTACGATGCCCTGAACGAAAACGTAGACCAGATTCGCGACGGCGTAAACGGCTATATTTTCAATTCGCCTGAAGAGATGGCTTCGGAACTGCGCCGGGTGAAAAACCTGTCGCCGGAACAGCTGAGCATTCTCAAGGCTTCCGTCATCGAGTCGGTCAAACGCTCCGGCGCGGAGGCTCTGGCCAATTACACCTGCAGCGTTTACCGCAAAGCGATGGCCGTTGCGTCCGCCCCCGCCCAGAAATAACGCTGTCGGGCTTACAGGCTGTCCCGCTCGTTCAAAACAGCACACTGCCGCCCGGGCTTTTGCCCGGGCGCTTTTTTGTGTATCCCTTTTTGATGGGGCTATCGGCCTCTCTCATTTTCACCTGTTCGATGATAATTTCGCCGAAACCCTCTGGCATTTCTGTAAAAATATGTTATAATACGTATTGGAAATCATTTGAAAGGGCGGTGCAATATGAACTATTCATTTGTAAAAGATTTTTCCGAAATCGGCGCGTGCGATGTTTATATCGGCGCGGTAAATTCCGGTGCAAAAAGCAAAAAAGCCTGCAAGTTTGCCGGTGAGCTGCTGGCGGCGGCAGATGAAAAACGTTTCAGCGGAAAAGAAGGGCAGCTTCTTTCGGTAAACCTCGTAAAAGACGGCAAGCTGATCACCTGTATTTTCGCGGGATTGGGGGAAAACACGTCCTGCAAATCGGTGGAGACCGCTTTTGCCAGCGCGGTAAAAGAAGCGAAAAAACAAAAACCCGGTACCATCGGCGTTTTTGTGGATTCGGATTTCGCCGGCAAATGCGTCGAGGCAGTACTGCTGGCGGACGATGGGTTCAACACCCATAAATCGGAAAAAGCAGAGGAAATTTCCTACACCTTTTATGGTGTGGACCAGGAACAGGTCAAAGAAGGAATTGTTCTGGGAGAAGCGGTACGCAATACCCGCCGCCTGGTCAACGAACCGTCCAATGTCATGACCCCGGCACAGTTGGCCACCGAGGCGCTGCTGGCCGGCGCGGACAGCGGTTTCGATGTTCGGATCTACAATCTGGAAGAAATCAAAAATCTGGGCATGAAAGCGTTTCTTGAGGTTGCCCGCGGAAGCGACCGGGAACCGAAAGTCATCGCCATGTCCTATATGGGCGATCCACAAAGCCGGGAAATTCTCGGCCTGGTGGGCAAAGGGCTTTGCTATGACAGCGGCGGCTACTCGCTGAAACCCTCCACCGGCATGGAAACCATGCATACCGACATGGGCGGCGCCGGCGCCGTCATCGGCGCGATCAGCGCCATCGCCAAAATGAAACTGAAAATCAACGTGACTGCGGTGGTGGCCGCCTGCGAGAATATCCTCTCTGCTCATGCTTACCATCCCGGCGATATCATCAGCTCCATGGCAGGCAAGACCATCGAGATCAATAACACCGACGCTGAGGGCCGCGTTACGCTGGCCGATGCGGTAACCTTTGCCATCCGGGAGCAGAAAGCGACCCGTATCATTGACGTGGCTACTTTAACCGGCGCCGCGATCACCGCTTTGGGCAACGAGATCACCGCCGTGGTCAGCGACAGCGACGAACTGTGGGAAAGTGCCCAAAAAGCGGCCGTCCCCTCCTGTGAGAAAGTTTGGCGCCTTCCGGTGGATGAAGTACTGGGCAAAGCACTGGATTCCAAAACCGCGGATATGCGCAACAGCAGCGGCCGCGCGGCCGGTACCATCTGCGGCGGCATGTTTATCCAGAAGTTTACCGAAGGCCTGCCTTGGCTGCATCTGGACATTGCCGGAACCAGCTACACCGAAGGAAATGCGGTTTGCTCCTTTGGTGCGACCGGAGTCGGCGTCCGCCTTCTGTACCATGTCGCAAAAAATTGCGAAAAATAACTGCTTTTCGGGGAGCTTGCCGGCTCCCTGAAAAAAAGAGACAGGGTAAGTTTAGACTAACCTTCAAAGAAAGGAACGGACCAGATGAAAAACATCCTGAAAATCGGAAATTTAGAGGCCCATGAGGGGCAAAAAGTACATGGCAGCTATCAGGTAGCCGGAACCGGTCTGACCATGCCGGTAACGCTGATCAACGGCAGCGGCGAGGGAAAAGTGCTGCTGCTGACCGCCGGCGTCCATCCGGATGAGTACCCTGGCATCGCGGCGGCGATTCAGCTGTCCAATGAGCTGCAGCCGGAGGATGTCTGCGGGGGGATCGTCATTGTCCCGATGACCAATTACAGCGGCTTTTTGGCAAAAAAAGGCTCCCATATTCCTGAGGACGACAAAAACTTGAACCGTCTGTTCCCCGGAGACCCGAACGGCACCGAGGGAGACCGCCTGGCCTGGGCCATCACCCAGGATTTCCATAGCGTCTGCGATTATAACATCGACCTGCATTCCGGCGGCGCGGATGAGGCAATGAAACCTCTGATTTTCTTTTCTGTCATGGGCGGTCCCGAGATCGAAGAAATTTCCCGGCAGATGGCGCTGTCCTGCAGCGTGAGCTACATTGTCCGCTCCACCGAGACCAACGGCGAGTATAGCTCGGCGGTGCTTCACGGGCTGCCCTCCATTCTGCTGGAGCGAGGCGGAAACGGTTTCTGGAGCCAGGAAGAAACCGACGCTGACAAGCGAGACGTCCTCGCCGTGTTGAAAACGCTGGGCATTTTGAAGAAAGAAGTAGCGCCTGCAGAAAAGCCTGTCGAGATTGCTGTCGCCAAGTACTATGTGGCCGGCGATACCGGATGCTGGTACCCCTGCTTCCAGCCAGGCGATAAAGTAAAAAAAGGGGAACTGCTGGGTAAAATCCGTGACCATCGGGATCAGGTGCTTTCCAGCTACTACGCGGAATTTGACGGTGTGGTGCTGTACGAGACTTCTTCTTTGTCGATTTTGAAAAACAGGGCGCTGGTGGCTTTTGGAAAGCTGGATTAAAAAGCTGGATGAAACGGAGTGTTTTTCCCAACCGGATACATTCATCAAAATCCATCGCGGATTCCTTTCATGTCCGCGATGGATTTTTGATGAACATTTTAAAAAAAAGCAAAAAACACTTGCATCTGCGTCAAAAATATGATATTATAAATCCCGCGATAGCAATTATGGGGGCGTAACTCAGTTGGTAGAGTGTCACACTGGCAGTGTGGAAGTCGTGAGTTCGAGTCTCATCGTCTCCACCAAAACCTGCGGTATCGGATGGGTATCCGTAGGTTTTTCCATTCCAGGGCCATCCATTCGGAGGCGTAGCTCAGCTGGTTAGAGTGCCTGCTTCACACGCAGGAGGTCCCGGGTTCGAGCCCCGGCGTGTCCACCAATAAAAAAGCCACGACAAAAGTCGTGGCTTTTTTACTGTCTTCAGCCCAGCTCAGTGGATTGCAGCACCAGTTTGACATGGAGCGGCAAAAAAAGAACCGTGCGGCGATTCCCCGCTTCGCTCCGAAAAGGCGCGCCACTTGGCGCGGCTGCCGAAAATCGAAGACCGCAGTTTTTAAGAAACGACACACTCTTCCTTCGCCTGTTTCTCTTTCACCGGGCTCAACCGGACAGGCCAGTGCGCAAAAATTCTGCCATCGCGGGTATGTTCACGCAACGGCAGGTTACAATGCTCAGGTACCGTCTCTAAAAATAATTTTTCTTTTTACAAAAATAAAACACAAAAATCCTTGTAAAATGCGCAGAATATGGTATTATAAATTTGTAAAGTCGTTTTCAAAACTACATCTCGGAGGTTTTGCCCATGAACAATATGAAAATCCTGGTTGATTCCGGTTCTGACCTTTCGCAGGAGTATTGTGAAAAATACGATATCACTGTGGTCCCTCTCCATCTGCAAATCGAAGGCAGGACCGTTCTGGACGACGAGCATTTCGACTCGGTAAAATATTGCGAATACCTTCAGGTGGCTCCCCAGGTGCCCAAGTCCGCGCAGCCAACCCCGCAGGCTTTTCTGGACTGCTATCGCCGTTTCTCCGACCGGGAACACATTATTGTCATCACCATGTCTTCCAAAGCGTCGGGAACACACCAAAGCGCTGTTTTGGCACGGGATCTTTTCGAAGAGGAAAATAAAACCTGCCGGGTCCATGTAGTGGATTCCACCAGCACTTCTTTTGCCATTTCCATGTTGGCTTTCCACGCGGCGCAAATGCGCCAAAAAGGGGTTCCGGCTTCAGAAATCGTCGCGCAGCTGGTTGAAGATACCCTTCACATCGGCGCCTATTATTTGGTCGATGATATCAGCTTTTTGATCAAAGGCGGGCGCATCTCTTCCATCAAGGGCGGCCTGCTGACAAAAATGAGCATCAAACCCATCATCGGGGTTCGCAACGGCATGGCTTACAACCATTCCAATGCCCTTGGGTTTCAAAAAGGTCTCGCCAAGCTGATCTCTCTTTTCCGGAACAATGCCTGCCCCGGGTCGGACGTATTTATTTCCCACTCCAACTGTCTTGCCAAAGCAAAGCAGCTGGAAGAAGCCATTCTCCACGCGGCTCCCGATACTCTGGTCCATATCAGTCAAATGCGCGGGACCATGTGTACCCATGCCGGCCCCGACACCGTTGGATTGTTTTTCTACCAGCAGCAGTTTATCTAAGCCGATGATTCCAAAAGAGCCCCTCGGGGCTCTTTTTCTTTTCCGGATGTTTCTTTTAATCTCCATAGCGCAGTATTTTCCCATCGGCGCCCCGAAAAGCCAAATCATA
>JBJEQT010000049.1:0-3944 GCA_051881895.1 Oscillospiraceae bacterium | reverse complement strand
TGGTGGCCCGCAAATTGCTGGAGCGGGAAGGAAATGTCTCGGTCCTTCTTGCAGATGGGCTGCCAACAACAGATCAAAGTAAAGAAATGTTGGACCAACTGTTTCGTTTAGGCGTGGAAGTCATACCGTTTGGGCCGGATAAAGAGGAAATTTCTGCGCAAAAAATAGTCTCAGCCGATCTGATTGTGGACGGTATTTTCGGAACAGGTTTTCACGGGGAAATTCCGCAGGAGCAAAAGCCGCTGTTCGCGCAGATCAACCAAGCTGTGGCGGCTGTTTTCTGCCTGGATATCCCCAGCGGCGTTTGCGCAAAAGACGGCTCAGCCGCAGCGGGTGCTATTCACGGAGATTTTACGATTACTTTTCACCGCGTTAAGGCAGGGATGCTGTTTTATCCGGCCAGAAACTTTTTGGGAAAACTGCAGGTAGTTTCCATCGGGATCCCGGAGGAATTGGGATTGGATGTGTTGGAAGATGGCGTTCTGGCAGAGGAAGAAGACGTTTTTGCCGTTCTTCCCAAACGGAAGGCGGATTCTCACAAAGGAAATTATGGACGCTTGCTGCATGTTTGCGGGAGTGTTGGATTCTCCGGTGCGGCGGTGCTTTCTGCCATGGGAGCAGCCCGGGTCGGCACTGGCCTTTTGACAGTAGCCGCTCCTTCTTCCGCGCTTCTCCCTCTCATGGTGCGTCTGCCTGAGGCAATGACACTTCCGCTGGAAGAGGATGCGCAGGGGTGTCTGTCAGAAAGCGCTGCCCCGCGTGTTCTGCAGGCACTGCAGAACGCAAGCGCTTGTTTGATAGGATGCGGAATTGGGAAAGGAGACAGTCTTTCTCATCTGCTGGAGCAAATGCTTTGGAGCGCTTCCTGTCCCATCGTTTTAGATGCAGATGGCATAAACAATCTGTGTGGCCGCATAGATATATTGCAGCAGGCGAAATGCCCGGTTATTTTAACTCCACATATGGGAGAAATGGCGAGATTGCTGGGCGTTACGGTGGATGAATTGCGTCGTGACAGATTTGAAAAGCTAAAAAACTTTACAGAAAAATATCAAGTGATTGTTGTACTCAAAGACAGTGTAACGACGATTTTTGAACCGGGCGGAACTTTCTTCATCAGCCAAACAGGGAATGCGGGACTGGCGAAAGGCGGAAGCGGCGATTTGCTCGCCGGTATGATAGCGGGATTTTGCGCCCAGGGGATCGCGCCGGTAAAAAGCGCTGTTTGCGGGGTTTATCTTCACGGATTGGCGGCGGATGGGTGTGCAGCCAGAATGTCGCAGTACAGCATGTTGCCAAGCGACATATTAGAAGACTTGTCGCAGATTTTCACCAGACGTGGCCTGTAGAACATGTAGAAGAGGGTGCATTTATGAGGCTTCGCCTGTTCCTGTGTGTTTGTGCGGAAATCTTGCTTATGTTTCTGCCGGGATGTCAAAACAGTACACAGGAGGCTCCTTCCGTACCAACCCCTATGAAGCAGTCTTTTTCGTCAAATGCAAAGATCCGATACGGGAACCTGGAGATCACAAGTATTTTTTCCAAAGAGGAAAACGGTCGGTTTCTTCTGGAGTTTCAATCCCCGAAAGTTTTGCAGGGCATGTCTATGCAGCGCACCTCAGACCAGATTACGATCGAATATCGCGGCTTGACCGGAAATTATCCGCCCGATGGGATTTCGCAAAATGCAGTTGGAAAAATACTGATAGACGCGGTATCGTCTTTTTGCCAAGGCGGCAACCTGGAAATGCGTTCAAACGGTACACAGTTGGAAGCGCGGGGAAAACTACAGGAAAGCGGAAACGATTTTTTGCTGATTCTGGAAGAATCATCCGGCGAACTTCTTTCTCTACAAGTTCCCGCCGCAGACCTGATTGTATCCTTTTCTGAAATTTCATCATCATAAATGACAAACAGCTGTTTTTGCCTGATTGATGCAAAAGCAGCTGTTTTTTTGTCAAAACGCTTCGTCGGAAAATATAATATAGCAAAGCCTTTTGTGGCATGATTGGATTAACGGTTTCCTTTTTGGTGCATACTAAAATTACCCGAAAGGCTTTTTAGGAGAAACGAAAACATACGGAGTGTGATTTTTTTGACCGTAAAACGTGGAGATATTTATTATGCAGATTTGAGCCCGGTAGTTGGCTCGGAACAGGGAGGAGTCCGTCCTGTTCTGATCGTGCAAAATGACATTGGCAATAAATACAGCCCTACCGTAATAGCGGCCGCGATTACCAGCCAAAAAGACAAATCGAAATTGCCAACTCACATTGCGCTTCATTCGCAGGAATGCGGCTTATCAAAGGATTCCGTGGTGCTTTTGGAACAAGTACGCACGATTGATAAAAAAAGGCTGAAAGAAAAAATGGGGAAATTGGACACTGCTTCTATGGCACAGATTGATCAGGCTCTTTCCATCAGCTTTGGCTTGCATGGAGAAGACACTGCTCCTATGAGGTTTACATAGGAGCTGTAAAATCAAAAAAGCCGAGAGACCGCAATAGAAACCATCTGCGGACTCCCGGCTTTTTCTTGTGAACGAAAATCGAATAAAGTGATTTTCAAACTGGAAAACAGATTATGCCGCTTACGCCTTTATCATGATCTTTGCGCATTTGTTGATGTCTCCGCATCCAAGTGTCAGAATCAGATCTCCCGGCTTTGCATGGGACAACGCATATTCTGCGATGCTCTCAAAAGAAGGCAGACAAATAGCGCCGGGAATTTTGGCAGCCAGATCCTCGGATGAAATTCCGTACTCATTGGTTTCCCGCCCGCCCATGATCGGTGCCAGGATAACATGGTCCGCGATTGGCAGCACCCGGGCAAATTCATCCAAAAGAATTTTTGTGCGGGAAAAGGTGAAAGGCTGAAAAACAGCCCACACTTGGCCGAAATGCATTTCCTTGGCAGCTTTCAGCGTAGCCTCCAGTTCTGTGGGATGATGTGCGTAATCGTCGGCGATTGTGATTTCGTTTTTGTTCCCCAAAATTTCAAATCGCCGGCCAGCCCCGTGAAAATCCTGAAGAGGGCGAGCGATGTCTTTCGGGTCCACACCAGCTTCCAGACAGGCGGCGCAGGCTGCGACAGCATTCAGGATGTTATGTTTTCCCGGAATCGATAATGTAATATCGGTGATTTTCTTCCCTTTATGCATCAGCGTAAAAGTTGTTTTGGATTCCGGGTGATAGCAAATAGAAAGCGGATAGTAATCACAGGTATCGCTATGGCCAAAAGTAATGATTTTCTTTCCGGTGATTTCTGAAACAGCTTTTCTGGTGTTTTCATCATCTCCATTTACAATCAGCGTGCGGCTGGTCTGCTCGGCAAATTGATGAAAAGAACGAATGATATTTTCCAAAGTACCGAAATACTCCAGATGATCCGCGTCAACATTTAAAATAACAGAAATATCAGAAGACAATTCCAAGAAATGATCCTTGAACTCACAAGCTTCGCAGACCATCAAATCGCTTTTGCCAACCCGTCCGCTGCCGTGCAGCAAAGGAAGCTTTCCGCCGATGACAACAGAAGGGTCCCTATCAGCTTCCAGCAGGATCTGTGTGATCATTGCGGAGGTTGTTGTTTTTCCATGCGTTCCAGAAACACAAATGGCATTATGATATCCCTGTGTGATGAGTCCGAGCATTTTCGCACGTTCCAGCACAAGGACACCAGAATCCATAGCCGCCTTTAATTCGGGATTTTCCGGCGGAATGGCAGCCGTATAAATAACACAATCAGCTCCATTTAAATGAGCGGGGTCATGTCCGATTTGAACCGGAATTCCCAATACACTGCGCTCGTATTCTACGGTATCCGTGTCATTATTATCCGAACCGGTGATATAACAGCCTTTTTGATGCAGAATTTGTACCAATGGGAACATGCCCGATCCGCCAATCCCGATAAAATGGAAGTGTTTTTTATTTAAAATTATT
>JBJEQT010000048.1:0-4009 GCA_051881895.1 Oscillospiraceae bacterium | reverse complement strand
GAACCAAAGATATCGCAAAGATTACATATGAGCCTTGCGAATGCGGCCGTACCTTTGCACGAATGAATAAGGTGGTGGGCCGCACCGACGATATGCTGATTATCAAAGGCGTCAATGTCTTCCCGTCCCAGATTGAGAGCGTGCTGATTCAGTCTCCCCATATTGGCCCCCACTATCAGCTGATTTTGCGCAAAAAGAACTACATGGACAATCTTGAAGTCAAAGTGGAATTGATCGATGGCTCTTTGCTGGATCAATACGGTGCACTGGAGAAAGTAGCCGGCGGAATTCGCGCTCAGCTGCGTACAGTTCTGGGGCTTGACTGCAAGGTTACTTTGGTAGAGCCGCGTTCGATTGAGCGGTCTACCGGAAAAGCGAAGCGCATTGTGGATCTGAGAAACGAACCGAACGCGTAAAGGAGGAAAAACCATGCTGGTCAAACAAATTTCCGTATTTGTGCAAAACGAGCCGGGGCGCTTGTCACAAATCACCCGCCTGATGGCGGAAAACGAGATCGATATCCGATCCATTTCCATCTCCGATACCGTTGATTTCGGTATTCTGAGACTCATCGTTAACGATCCGGAAAAATGTGAACGGGTATTGAAGGAGAACGGTTTTACCGTTTCCATCACCAATGTCATTGCGGTGGGAATTGCGGATGAGCCGGGAAGTCTGTCCAAAGTGTTTGCATTGGCAGATGACAAAGGGATCAACGTTGAGTATGTTTACGCTTTTATCAGCCATACAACCCAGGATGCCTGTATCATTATGCGGGTATCGGATGGAGAGAAAGCGGCCAAGGTTCTCACAGACCATGGGATTAAAGTTCTTTCGGCCGAAGATGTTTATCATTTTTAAAAGAAGGCGCCTTTGCTTTGACAAAGGCGCCATTTTTGCAGTTATTTCCTGACAGCACAGAAAGGAAAAATGCAATGCATACGATAGAAGAAATACGCCGGGAATACCAAAGGCTCGATCAAATGATCGGAGTAGACACTTCGGGCTTGGAAATTATGTTTTCTCCGCAGGCTGTGTACCCATACGGATGCTGCAAATATCGAAATGGATGCAAAGCGGTTCCGTATAAAATTTTGATTGCATCCTTTTTAAAGGATGAAGAAACAGCGTTTTGGGATACTGTCCGGCATGAGTACGCCCACGCAGCGGCTGCTCTTCTGACCGGTAAAAACCAGGGACACGGTCCGGTTTGGCAAGCGATTTGTCATAAAATCGGTGCAGAGCCATCCCGTTTAGCTGGCGCTTGTCCGTCGCAGCAGGGAAACAGACAAGAACGGATTCGGTACGAAATTACCTGTTTAGAGTGTGGAACCCGCTACGAACGAACACGACGCAGCCGGTTTGTCGATGCGGTTTTGTCGAGCGGCGGACGCCCGATTTTATATCGATGCCGGTGCGGCGGGCAAATTTTCCGGTGTATATCCCGATGAAGGCAAGAACCTGTTTTCGTTTTGAGAATGAGCTGCCGAATGAAAAGAAGATGTGTTCTTCCCAAAAAAGAAAGCGCCGAACAGGCGCTTTCTTTTTTGGGAAGAATCGAAAATCTTTATGTACCCGCCCGAAAAACAGGCGGGCAAAAATTAAAGGCAATCGCCGGAACCGGGGGTATAGCGACTGGATTCCGAAGATGGGGCATAAAAGCCATCGGCGGCGTTTGCCGGGGAAATTCCGTTTCCACCGCCGATGCCGTCTCCGCCCACAAATCCGTTCCCTAGAATGACCTCATAGTTTACCGTTACCGGGATGTATTCTGTAAAAGATCCGCTGCATCCTCCGCTTCTGCAGCCGCTTCTTCCGGTGCCGCAGCTTCTGTACCGATTGCAATTCATCATTTCTCTCCTCCCAATCTTGCGGATTGTTTCCGCACTATAAAATATGCTGCGAGCCGCAAATGCGTGAAGCATCTGCTCTTTGAATGATTCCGCAGCCGATTTTTGCGCCGGAATTGCCGGAGGGCTGTGTAGTAAAGTCATCCCGTTTTTCGTGAACGACAACGGAACGACCTAAAATTTCACGCACAGAAAATCGATCGGTGTAAAAGGCAAACCAGGCGCGGCCATTATCGGCAATCAGGGGAGGAAGATCGCCCGCATGGGCAGGATGTGCGCAGCCGGAAGGGTTGTAGTGACCTTTTGTGTTGGCAAACGGATCAGCCGGACTGCCGGAGCAGTCTCCTTGTTCGTGAATATGGAGCCCGAAAACACGGGTCCGGCAAATTCCGGTTCCGACAGGAAGACCGGTAAAATGCACACAAAGAAGCACGCCTTTTGACAGTTGATAAAACTTTACGATACCCCAAAGCCCCGGATGGGCGGCATCGCCGGCAAGCTGTGCTATAGCCTGTGGCGGACGGGTCAGTGCACGACCGAAATAAGCATCTGCTGTTATATTGTTTTGCATGATTATCACACTCCCGCTTCATCTTATGCGATGCGGAAGAAAAGGTATCCTGCAAAATATTGGGGGCAAATTACAGTTCCTGATAATTTCCCAAAAAGGTAAAACTCGGAAGATTTTTGCGTAGATCGTCCATCAAAAGCTGAATCTGTGCCGAAGAGGCATTTCCTGCAAAATCCAGATAAAAGTAGTATTCAAAGTTTTTTTCACCCACCGGCCTTGACTCGATTTTGGTCAAATTTAAGCCCAGCGCCGCAAATTGGGAGAGAAGCTGATTCAGTGCTCCGGGCTGATGCGGCAGGGAAAAGACCAGGCTGATTTTATTGGCGTGTTCCGTATGAAAGCTCTGGCGTGAAACCGCCACAAAGCGGGTGGTGTTGTGCTGTGCGGTCTGGATATTGTCGGCAAGTACCTGCAACCCATAAATCTCAGCGCAGTAGGAAGAAGCGATGGCGGCTTTATGAATATCTCCCAGCGCAGCGACCATTTTGGCAGCTGCCGCCGTATTCTCCATCGGGATGGTTCTGGCAAGCGGTAAACGGGCGCAGAATTTTTTGCATTGGGCAAGTCCTTGCGGATGAGAGTAAATTTCATGAATATCATCCAGTGTTGCGCCCGGCAATGCCAGCAGATTCTGTTCTACCGGCAGCCGGCACGCCTTGCTGATCGTAAGGCGGTATTGCAGCAGCAAATCGTAGACCTGTCCTACAGAACCGGCGAGAGAGTTTTCCACCGGCAGAACGGCAAAATCGCACTCCCCTTGGCTGACTTTTTCAAAAGCATCTTCCCAGCTGTGGACAAAAATCTGTTCACCATCCGGGAACATGTAACGCGCAGCTTCGCCGGAAAAGGCACCGGGAACCCCCTGACAGGCCACTTTGGGATGGCAAGGAAAATCATCTTCCATCTGTGCCGGCGTGGGGATGGCGTTCATCAGATCCCGCTCATAATCCTTGCTGGTGTCCATCAGGCATTGGTAGACCCGGCGCAAATGTGGCGCTTTGGCCGCTTCCACACGCTGGGAAATACGTTCCAGCACTTGCTTTTCCCGTTGAGGGTCATAAATCGGAAGACCGGCTTCTTCTTTGATTTTTGCTACCTGCGCGACAAGATCCATCCGCTGAGAGAACAGGCGGCTTAGTTCTGCGTCTACTGTGTTGATTTGCAGGCGGACCTGCTCCAGTTGATCATTCATTGTTTTTCCCCTTTATTTTACAGTGATCTGCCTTCTACCTGTACATAGCGCCGCAGGCTGGTCATAACGCCGTCAAACGTTTCGGGACGCAGAGATTGCGCGCCGTCAGACAGTGCTTTTTCGGGATTATTGTGTACTTCGATCATCAGGCCGTCCGCTCCGGCAACGATTGCCGATTTCGCCATTGGCTCCACCAGCCAGGTAATACCGGTTCCGTGGCTGGGGTCGACGATAACCGGCAGATGGGTCAAATGCTTTAAAATCGGTACAGCGGAAACGTCCAGCGTATTGCGGGTAAAGGTTTCATAAGTGCGAATACCACGTTCGCAGAGGATTACTTTTTCGTTGCCGCCGGCCATGATATACTCGGCGCTCATCAGCCACTCCTCAATGGTG
>JBJEQT010000047.1:0-4023 GCA_051881895.1 Oscillospiraceae bacterium | reverse complement strand
AATCAACCAACGACGTGCGCGGCGACGGCATCTGCATGGGCTGCTATGACGCCAGAATGGCAACGTCAAAAGGACTTTCCTATGGGAAATATATTGCCAGATTCGGGCACAACTATCTTCGATGCATCCGGGAAAAACGTCCGCTGCGGCTATGTGCGTTGTGCGGGATGGTGATCCCGCCAAGCTATAAGGGACGAAAATATTGCAGCGGCGTATGTCAGGATCGGGCATCTTATTACAGGCTGCACCCGGAGCCGCCAAAGAGGAACCGCCGCTCATGCCGCGGCTGCCGGTGGTATGTGCCCGGCAGCTGCAGGTGCGTCAATCAGGACAGTCAGATGTTCGGCACGTCGATTAACAAAGGCTGCACCCTTTACAGCAGGATGGTGGTTGACGATGGCTAAGGTACGAATTATCGCAACCGCCGGGCCGCTGACCATCGAAACCATATACCCCGCCCCGCGTCCTAGGGAATCCTACGCCGCCAGGCAGGGCAGGCATAATGTAACAAGCCAGGCAATGCAGCTGTTTAATATCCGCTACGCATACCAGCGGCTGGAGCTGCAGCTGGCGGCGAACATCCGTCCCGGGGATTGGAAAGTTGTTTTGACCTATCGCCCGGAACGGCTTCCAAAAACCAGGGACGCGGCGAAAAAGGATTTCTCCGCTTTTATCCGGCGGTACCGCCAGGCGCGGAAAGAGGAGTTCTGCTACTTCTACCGGCTGGAGCACAAGCACAAGGCCGGTAACCAATACCATTTTCACCTCTACATGACGGCGGGCCGGGAGACGGCGGCGGAAGTCGCCGCCATCTGGGGAAACGGACGGGTTTATCTGGATAAGATCGTCATCGACGCCGACAACACCTACGAACAGCTGGCAAGGTACATCGTGAAGGAAACACCGGATAAACTGGGGCAGCATCTGTATGACCACAGCCACCACATCAAAAAGCCGGACTATGAACGGGTCTTTGTTCCTGACGACAGCCAACTGATACCGCCAAACGGAAGCATGGTACTTTATGACACCGGACGGGTGGACACCATGTACGGCAGTCGGAGAACGATAAAATACATGTCGTTCTGATTTTCCGGGAAACCGGAACTATTTCAATCGCACGCACTTCCCGAACAGGATAAAGGCGGGCCAATCTATAATTTTTAAGCTTGAGATGAGATATTATCTTTTGGACGGTGGTGTTTTCCTATGGACAACGAAAAAAAGTGTGGTATAATGGCTACAGTGAGAGCGGGAAGAATCCTATGCCCAGCCTGCCGGCAGAAAACAATGCAGTGGGTTCGGCCTGATACGGAGCTTAAAAACTTCCCGCTGCTTTGCAAGAAATGCAAAAAAATCAGTATCATCAACTTGAGCCTGAGCCATTGAGCCTGAGCCTATAAACGCCGGATTCGGTGTTTGTTGGCTTGGGCTTTTTATTTTTCCAGGAGGTTGACATGGAGCAATTTACAACAGCCTTTTCAGCCACCAGCGACATCCTCGCGTATATCGCCGGTGTGGCTGCTGCGATCCTGATTCCGGCGCTTGCGCTGCTGCTCTGCCTGGGCTTACTGTCCTGGTGCTTTGACCGCATCACGGCGGCAATGGCCAGGCGGTGGCACAGGAAGAACAAGCGCCCGAGGTCTCGCATTGGACAGATCATCTATGACCGCGCCGGTGGCGTTTGACCCGGATGCTTGGCCCGCCTGCTGGGTGCTGGACATCATCGCCAGGACGGGCTGCTGTGCCGAGTTTTACACCAGCAACCTGTGGCGGCGGAAGCGGGAGCAGGTCAAACGGGATCAGAAGCACCGGTGCTGGTGCCACCTGCACCCGAGTGATTTCCAGTTCCTGCGTGGCCAGCAGCCGGCGCTCGTCAAGGGCGATACGGTGCATCATGTCAACCCGCTGCGCCAGCGGCCTGACCTGGCCTTGTCAGACCTGGACGAGACGGGCAAGCAGAACCTGATTTGCGTTTGCCCGTCCTGCCACTGGTTCCTGGAGCACCAGAAAACGCCGACCATCGACGTGCCGGAGCGCTGGTAACCACCCCCCAGTCAAAATTTTAGAAATCCGCCGCCAATTCCGCACCGATGGGGGGCCAAGATAGAAGCGGGACGGGTCGGGCGCGAGGAGAATGGGGTGTTCGGATCCAGGCGGTAAATTGCTCGCGGGCGCGTGAGGCGCGCGTGGAGAAACTGGCGGATTTTGGACCGGGAGCCCAAGAAAAATTTGATTTCAGGAGGTGTTTTGATGGCCGGGAGGCAGAAGAAGGCAACGGCGGCGGAAGTCCGGGAGAGCCTGGAAAGGCAGCTGCGGGACAGAGGCGCCGATCTGGACGTGTACAAGTGCCTGCTGGATGACTACATGTTTTACTTTGCCCAGGAACGGAAAATGCAGGCCGACATCAAGCACCGTGGACTGATGGTCACATCCGTCAGCGCCCAGGGGAAGGAATACGAGCGGGAAAACCCCAGTATCAAGGCGGCGGCGCTGTACAACAAGCAGAAGCTGCAAATCCTGAAGGAGCTGAACCTGACAACGGGAAATTGCCGACCGGCGGATGACGGCGGTGGTGATCTGTGATCCCTGCGAAAATCCAGGAGTATATCGACTATGTTCGTTCCGGGAAGCGGGAAATGTGCCTGTGGCAATTTCAGCTTGTCGATCTTGTAGAAAAGGCGTTTATGACGGAGGACATCCATCTGGATGATGCGCAGGCTGCCAGGTACATGGGGCTGCAAAAGCATTTCCCATACCGGCTGCTGCTTTGGGAAGAATTCTGCTTTCTGCTGCACAACTGCGTTTACAAAGCGGACGGGCAGCTGCGATGGCCACGGATGGCCATTGTGGTTGGCCGTGGCGCCGGTAAAAACGGGTATCTCGCCTTTGAGGACTTCTGCCTGCTGACCCCGGTGAATGGGGTAAAAAATTACGACATTGACATTTTCGCCACCTCCGAGGCACAGGCCCGGATGACATTTGACGATATCTGGGACATTCTGGAGGGGAACAAGGAGTATTTCTCCCGGTACTTCACCTGGACAAAAGAGGAAATCAAAAATATTTCCACAAACTCCAGGCTGACCTACAATACTTCATCGGCGAAAACCAAGGACGGCGCCCGCCCCGGCAAGGTGGACTTTGACGAGTTCCACGCCTATGAAAACAGCAGGCTGGTGGATGTGGCCGTGACCGGTTTGGGCAAAAAGAAGCATCCACGCCGCACCATCATCACCACCATGGGCGATGTCCGCGGCGGTCCCATGGACAAACTTGTGGAGCGGGCGGAAATGGTGCTGGCCGGAGAACTGTCCGACGGAGGATGGCTGTACTTTATCTGCCGGTTGGACAGTGACGATGAAATCGACATGCCGGAGATGTGGGGCAAAGCGAACCCATCTCTTTACGACCCAAACCGGCCGGAACTGCTGAACGAAATCCTGGAGGAATATCAGGAGTACAGAGAAGACCCGCCGGGACACACGGCATTTGCGACCAAGCGGATGAACCGGCCGAAGGGGGATATCCTCACATCCGTCACCAGCTGGGAGAACATCCAGGCGGCGTCTGTTCCGTTTTCGGAGGAAGAACTGTATGGATGCGTTGCAGTTGGCGCTATTGACTACGCCAGCACCCAGGACTTTGTAACCGCCGGTGTGCTGATTCCAAAAAACGGTTTTTTCTACTGGATGCAGCATACCTGGGTCTGCGCCCAGAGCAGCACTTTGAGCTATGTCAAGTTCCCTCTGCAGGAGGCGGAGATCCGGGGTGAGCTGACCATTGTGGACGCGGTGGAAATCAGACCGGATATTCCGGTTAGCTGGCTGGCCAAGCAGCGGGAGAAATACAACCTGATTCTGTCCGGCATCGACCATTTCCGTTTTACGCTGCTTTCAAAGGCCTTTGGGGAATACGGATTTGATACCACCCGGAAAACCGGAAACCTGAAATTGACCTACACGCCGGAGCAATCCATGGTCGCGCCGATCATTGCCAGCGCATTTATCAACCATAAAATCG
>JBJEQT010000046.1:0-4044 GCA_051881895.1 Oscillospiraceae bacterium | reverse complement strand
TGTCGCAATCGCGTGGTTTCTCTGTTTTTTTTCGCACCTGGCCGCGAAGGCCGCGGCAGAGCGTCAATGAAGGGCAGGATCCTGCCTTTCGCGCAGGCGTTCCTGCAAAACAGGCCGGATCTGCGCCGCCAGATACAGCGAGCCGCAGCAAAACAGCGCCGTATCCTCCCGCAGCAGCTTCACAGCGGCATCAACGGCCTCTTCGACCGTTGAAAAGGCTTTCGCCTGTCCTGTCAAAGCGGCTGCTTTCTGTGCCAGTTCCTCTGCCGGCAACGCCCGCGGGTTGTCCGGTGTGACAGCAAAAAACATCTCGGCTTCTTTGGCGATCATAGAGGAAGCATGCACCCAATCCTTGTCCCGCAGCATGCCCATAATGACGATTTTCTTTTTGGGGGTTAAGGCCATCGACTTTGCCAGCGCCTCACAGCCCTGTGGATTGTGCGCGCCGTCCAACACCACCAGAGGTTCCACCGAAATCCGCTCCATGCGGGCGGGAAAGGAAACTTTTGCAATACCATCTGTAATATTTTTGTCGGATATTGCAAAACCTTTGGCTTTTACTGCCTCTATTGCCGAAACAGCAGTTAAAAAATTATAAATTTGGTGATGGCCAGCCAAAGGCAGATCCCATTCCAGATTGTTGTAGCAAAAGCGGGACCCTAAAATACTTTCTGTATCTATTTCGACAGATTCTGCATTTGGTATAATAAGTCGATTGTTCTTCTGCGCGCACTGTTTCATAATTTCAGCCAGCGCTTCCGGATCCTGCTTCGGATAGGACACGCAAACGCCATCCGGTTTTAAAATGCCGCATTTTTCAAAAGCGATCTGCTCCAGCGTGTCGCCCAGAATCTGGGTATGATCGTACCCGATTGCGCAAATCACCGACACCAGGCTTTGCTCGATGACATTTGTGGCGTCGAACCGGCCGCCCAGACCCACCTCCAGGCAAACCACATCGCATTTTTGCCTTGCGAACCAGAGCATCCCCAAGGCCGTGACCACTTCAAACTCTGCCGGCGCGATCCCCTCCTGCGCCATTTTTTCCACCGCAAGGCGAATCTCCTCGCACAAAGCGGCCATCTCCCCCTCGGGAATCATCTGCCCATCTATCTGGATTCGCTCCCGAAAAGTCAGTACATAAGGCGATACGAACATACCCGTGCGGTATCCCGCCTCCCGCAATACCGACGCGCACATGGCGGTCGTGGACCCTTTTCCATTGGTCCCCGCCACATGGATAAAGCGCAGGCTTTTTTGCGGGTCGCCCAAAAGAGACAGCAGCATCCGAATGCCTTTCAGCCCCGGCTCTTTGGCAAAGCGGTGGAAAGAATGGATATATTCTTCGCTTTCCTGGTAGTTCATAGCGATACCTCCCATACAAAGACGGGCGGATTCTGAGAATCCGCCCGCTTTTTGCCTATTTCGAGAAAGCGGCGATGCTTTCCACAATCTTTTCCATCCGTTCCTTGTGTTTTTCCAGTTTCGCCCGCTCTGCCTCGACAACATTTTGCGGCGCTTTTTCCAAAAATCCCTGGCTGGACAGTTTCTGTTCTACCATAGCGATATCCTTTTCACAGGCTTTCCGCTCTTTTTCCAGCCGTGCCAGTTCTTTCTCCTTATCCACCAGCTCATCCAGCGGGATAAAGATGCGAGCGCTGTCGGTAATCACCTGTACCGCGTCGGAGAAATCCTCTCCGTCCTGCGGCGCAACGCCGGAAACCTTCACTTCGGAAGCCGAAGCCAGCCGTTCGATAAACATGGCGCCGGACTGGAACACATCGGTATAGGGGGTTTTCACAAAAACCCGCGCTTTTTTCGACGGCGGCACATTCATCTCCGCCCGGCGGTTCCGAATGGCCTTGATGGCGCTCATGATCTTTTCAAAATCCTCTTCCTCCTGCTTAAAGCACAAATCCTCCCGGTACAAAGGCCAGGATGCAATCATAATGCTTTCGCAGTCATTGGGAATGGCCTGCCAGATCTCCTCGGTGATAAACGGCATAATCGGATGCAAAAGCTTCAGGCACTGATTCATCACATAGATCAGCACCTGCTGGGCGCTCTTTGCCGATTCTCCGCCCGCCTGAATGCGGGATTTGGTCAGTTCGATGTACCAGTCACACAGCACATCCCAGATAAAATCATACAGCTTCTGAACCGCGATACCCAGCTCAAATTTTTCCAGATTGTCGGTGACCTCTTTGATCAGCGTATTGAGCTTGCTTAAAATCCACTTATCCTCTGTCTGCAGCAGCTGCGGCAGTTCCGGCTTGTCGATCTCATCGGACAGGTTCATCAGGATAAAACGGGTGGCATTCCAGATTTTATTGGCGAAATTCCGGCTTGCCTTGACTTTTTCCTCCACAAAACGCATATCGTTGCCCGGGCTGTTGTTGGTAGCCAGGGTAAAGCGCAGCGCGTCGGCGCCGTACTCGTCGATTACTTTCAAAGGATCGATGCCGTTGCCCAGGGATTTGGACATTTTCCGGCCCTGCGCATCCCGCACGATACCGTGAATAAACACCGTTTCAAACGGAGATTTCCCCATATTCTCCACGCCGGAGAATATCATACGGGCCACCCAGAAGAAGATGATGTCATATCCGGTAACCAACGTGCTGGTGGGGTAGAAATATTTGAGCTCCTCTGTCTGTTTGGGCCATCCCAGCGTAGAGAACGGCCAGAGGGCGGAAGAAAACCAGGTGTCCAGCGTATCCGGATCCTGCTGCAGATTTTTGCTGCCGCACTTGGGGCAGGTATGGGGCTCTTCTTTGGCTACAATGACCTCTCCGCAGTCCTGGCAGTACCAGGCGGGAATCCGGTGACCCCACCACAGCTGACGGGAAATACACCAGTCCTTGATATTTTCCATCCAATGATAGTAGATTTTACTAAACCGGTCCGGGACAAACTTCGTTTCCCCGCTGCGCACCGCCTCGATGGCGGGACCAGCCAGCGGTTCCATTTTGACAAACCACTGTTTGGACACCCGCGGTTCTACGGTCGTAGAGCACCGGTAGCAGGAGCCGACGTTATGCTTGTGATCTTCCACTTTGACCAAAAAGCCCTCTGCTTCCAGGTCCGCCACGATCTGCTTGCGGCATTCGTAGCGGTCCATGCCCTGGTATTTACCGCCGTTTTCGTTGATGGTAGCGTCGTCGTTCATCACATTGATGACCGGCAGGCCATGCCGCAGACCGACCTCAAAGTCATTGGGGTCGTGGGCGGGGGTGATTTTTACCACGCCGGTACCGAAGTCCATCTCCACGTAGCTGTCCGCCACAATGGGGATCTCGCGGCCTACCAGCGGCAGAATTACGGTTTTGCCGACCAGAGATTGATACCGTTCGTCATCCGGATGCACAGCCAGCGCGGTATCGCCCAAAAGCGTCTCCGGGCGGGTGGTGGCGATTTCCAGATATCCGCTGCCGTCGGACAATGGATACCGAATGTGCCAAAAATGGCCGTCATGTTCTTCATATTCCACCTCCGCGTCGGAGATGGAGGTCAGGCAGTGGGGGCACCAGTTGATAATGCGCTCCCCACGGTAAATCAGTCCTTTTTCATACAGGCGGACAAAAACTTCCTTTACCGCTTCCGAGCAGCCTTCATCCAGGGTAAAACGCTCCCGCTCCCAATCGCAGGAGGAACCCATTTTCTTTAACTGCTCCACAATTTTGCCGCCGTAGGTTTTTTTCCATTCCCAGGCCCGCTTCAAAAAGCCTTCCCGGCCCAGATCGTCCTTGGTAACGCCCTCTTTGCGCATGGCTTCCACGATTTTCGCCTCGGTCGCAATGGACGCATGGTCGGTGCCCGGCAGCCACAGTGCTTCATAGCCCTGCATCCGTTTAAAGCGGATGATGCTGTCCTGCAGCGTACAGTCCAGCGCATGGCCCAAATGCAGTTGTCCGGTGATGTTGGGCGGCGGAATCACAATGGTATAGGGTTTCTTTTCAGGATTCGGTTCCGCGTGGAAATAATTTTTTTCCAGCCAGAACCGGTAGGTCTTGTCCTCGACCTGTTTGGGGTCGTAGACTTTTT
>JBJEQT010000045.1:0-4075 GCA_051881895.1 Oscillospiraceae bacterium | reverse complement strand
CGCTGTATCTTTCGGAATACATAACGGGCAATCTGCCACTGAAGGGGGAAGACAAACAGTGTATTTTGGAAGAGGACGTCCTGTCGAAACGGCTGCGTCTGTTGGCGCAGGCGATGGAAAAGGAAAACGACATCCTGGGTCTGGAACATGATATCTACGACAAGGTCCGGGAGTCGATGGACAAGAACCAGCGGGAATACTATCTTCGTGAGCAGATGCGTGTGATTTCCGAAGAGCTGGGGGAGGAAGAATCGGTAATGGATGAGGCGGACGAATACCGCCGGCGCATTGCCGCGCTGACCCTGCCGCAGGAGGTGGCCGATAAGTTTTACTCGGAGGCGGACCGGCTTTCCAAAATGCCGCCTAACTCCCACGAGTCCAGCGTGATCCGCGGATATCTGGATCTGTGCCTGGAACTGCCGTGGAATGTGTCGACCAAGGATAAAATCGACATCGCAAAGGCAAAAGCCCAGCTGGACCGGGATCATTACGGCTTGGTGAAAGTGAAAGAGCGTATCCTGGAAATGCTGGCGGTACGCAAACTGGCGCCGGACATCAAAGGGCAGATCATCTGCCTGGCGGGACCTCCCGGCGTGGGTAAAACTTCCATCGCCAAATCTATCGCCAAATCCATGGGGCGAAAATACGCCCGCATTTCTTTAGGCGGCGTAAAAGATGAATCGGACATCCGCGGGCACCGAAAAACCTATATCGGCGCGATGCCGGGACGGATTATCAACGCCATTAAGCTGGCGGGCAGCAATAATCCGCTGATCCTGTTGGATGAGGTGGATAAGCTGGGCGGAGATTACAAAGGAGACCCGTCTTCGGCGCTGCTGGAGGTTCTGGATGCGGAGCAGAATGATACATTCCGGGATCATTTTGTAGAGGTTCCGTTTGATTTAAGCCAGGTGTTGTTCATCACCACAGCCAATGACGTGGGGATGATCCCAGCGCCGCTGCTGGACCGTATGGAACTGATCGAACTGTCCAGCTACACGCGGGAAGAGAAGTTCCATATCGCGAAAGAACACTTGATCCCCAAACAGCTGCACCGTCATGGCTTGACCGCCCGTACCTGCAAGATAGAGGATTCGGCGATTTACGGCCTTCTGGACTACTACACCAGAGAGGCCGGCGTCCGCACATTGGAGCGGGAAATCGCTTCTTTGTGCCGAAAAGCGGCCAAAAAGATTGTATCCCAGGAAGTCAAAAAGGTGACGGTCAGCGAAAAAACACTGCTGGAGTGGATGGGCCCGAAAAAGTTTTTGCCGGAGACCATCGGCGCGGTAAACGAAGTCGGATGCGTCAACGGATTGGCCTGGACCGCAGTCGGCGGCGAGCTTTTGCAGGCTGAGGTGGCCGTGCTGGAAGGCACCGGTAAAATTGAGCTGACCGGCTCGCTGGGCGACGTGATGAAGGAGTCGGCCCATATCGCGGTCAGCCTGGTGCGCCGGATGGCAGACCAATACGAGATTGATAAGGATTTTTATAAAACAAAGGATATTCATATCCATTTTCCAGAGGGTGCAACCCCAAAAGACGGTCCTTCTGCCGGCGTGACGATCGTGACGGCGCTGGTATCCGCGCTCACCGGTATCCCGGTGCGGCGGGAAGTGGCAATGACAGGGGAAATCAGCCTGCGCGGAAAGGTCATGCCCATTGGCGGATTGAAAGAGAAATCGATGGCAGCTTATCGGGCGGGCATCAAGACGGTGATCATCCCAAAAGAAAATCAGCCGGATTTAGCCGATTTTGACAAGGCGGTGCTGGATGCTGTAAGTTTTGTGCCGGTCGAACGAATCGAAGAGGTACTCAAAGCGGCATTAACCGCTCCGTCCGAAAAATCGGCTCTATCGTCGGCCCCGCAGGAATTCGCGCCTCCTATGCCCAAGGAATCCCGCCGGAAGCCTGCGATGATCGATTGCTGAAGGAGAAAAACCCATGAATTTTCAGAATGTCCGATTTGAGGCGTCTTATGGCTTGTTCCAGCAGATCCCGCCGTGTGAAATGCCGGAATTCGCCTTTTCCGGCCGCTCCAATGTGGGAAAGTCGTCTTTGATCAATAAGCTTTTTAACCGCAAACAGCTGGCGCGGGTCAGCGCTATGCCGGGTAAGACGACGACGATCAACTTTTTCCGTCTGGATCAGGTGCGCTTTGCTGACCTGCCGGGCTATGGATATGCTAAAGTGTCCAAAAAGGAAAAAAACCGTTGGTCGGGCCTGATTGGCGATTATCTGGCCAGCGACCGGGATATTGCGCTGGTGTTTCAGTTGATTGACATGCGCCATCCGCCGACGAAAGACGATCTGATGATGATCGATTATTTGGTGGAATGCGAAATGCCCTTTGCCATTGTTCTGACCAAAATGGACAAACTCTCCCGCCGGCAGCAGCAGGAGCGTTTGGCGGCGATACAGACGGAAATTCCCTACGCGGATCAAATTACCATTTTGCCGGTTTCTTCCGAAACAGGCGAAGGGATAGAGGAGATTCGTCAGATTATTGAAGAATTATCCTGCCGGGAGGAAGAAAACGACGCGCCGTCTGACGCACCGGCTGATTCGAAAGCGGTTCCGGAAGAGACCATCGGATTTGGCCAAGCGGAAAATACCGACGATATGGAAGAGGCAATCCGCCGGTTCCGGGAGTCGGTTCGCTCCGGCGAATTGGAAAAAAAGCAGCAAGAAAAACTACCGACCAGACAACGAAAGAAGGGCGAAACATGTTTGTAGCGGACTGCCTGCGAGTCAATCAGGAAGGGCATTTATGCGTTGAAGGACAGGATACGTTGGAACTGGCAGCCAAATACGGCACACCGCTGTATGTGATGAGCGAGACCCAGATCAGGGAAAACTGCCGGCGATACCGGGATTCCTTAAAACGATTCTATGACGGAAACGGGCTGGCTTTGTATGCCAGTAAAGCCTTTTGCTGCAAAGAAATCTGCCGCATCGCGGCAGAAGAGGGAATGGGGCTGGACGTTGTATCCGGCGGGGAATTGCATACCGCGATCAGCGCCGGATTTCCGCCGGAGAAAATCTATTTCCACGGCAACAACAAAACGGCGCCGGAATTGGTTGCCGCATTGGAGCACAGAGTAGGCACCATCGTGGTGGATAACCTGGAAGAATTGGAAATGCTGGACCGCTTGGCCGGGGCAAAGAATATGCGCCAGGAGATCATGCTTCGGGTCAAGCCGGGAGTGGACGCACATACGCACAATTTTATCCGCACTGGTCAGATTGATTCCAAATTCGGATTCGCGCTGGAAACAGGTGAAGCCATGGCGGCGGTAAAAGAGGCGGTGGGCCGTTCCCACGTCGTGCTGACCGGCCTGCATTGCCATATCGGCTCCCAGATTTTTGACACAGAGCCATTTTTGCTGACTGCCCGGATCATGATTGGTTTTTTGGCGCAGATTCGGCAGCAGACAGGATGTGAGCTGCAAAAGCTCAATTTAGGCGGCGGTTTTGGCATCCAGTATACGCCGGAGCAGGATCCGCCCGCCTATGAGACTTATATGGAGCGGGTTTCTTCCGTCATCCACGAGACCTGCGGGCAGCTGGAATTTCCGACGCCGTATATTCTCATGGAACCGGGCAGGTCGATTGTCGGCCCGGCCGGAATTACCTTATATACAGTCGGCGCAGTGAAAGAAATCCCCGGGATACGCACCTATGTGTCTGTGGACGGTGGGATGACAGACAACCCCCGGTACGCGCTGTATCAGTCGGAGTACCAGATCATGAACGCCGGGCTGGCGATGCAGGAGAAAACCATGCGGGTCACGCTGGCAGGCCGCTGCTGCGAGAGCGGCGATTTGATCGGGGAAAATCTTCCGGTGCAGCATCTGGAAAAAGGCGACATTGTGGCGGTATTGTCCACCGGCGCCTACAATTATTCGATGGCTTCTCACTACAACCGGATGCCGAATCCTCCGGTGGTGATGATAAAGGGCGATAAGGATCGGGTGATTGTCCGAAGGGAAACGTGGGAAGATCTGGCCCGTCTGGATGTGTAAAAGAAACAATAAAAAAGCGGCTGGGACAACCGCCGCTTGAAGGCGCTGAC
>JBJEQT010000044.1:0-18946 GCA_051881895.1 Oscillospiraceae bacterium | reverse complement strand
ACTTTTCGGAAAATATTTTATCTGTGCTACCGCAGTCTGTTTGCCATGGGATAAATGCGTTGGACCCATGCCTTCAAAAAGAAATACGAGAAGTCCGTCTTCGATTGTGTCAGCCTGTATCTCTTCAAATTGGAGAAGAGAATCTTTTTTTATCGGAGTCCGGCGCCGTCCGGCCTTTTCCGCAATCGGATACCCTTTCGATTGGGCGGGAAACATTGGAGGAATGTTTTCGGGCGATTTGCGGCTATGCAGTGCACACACACCAAAATGAACTGCAATACGGTTTTGTCACATTGAAAGGCGGACACCGGGCAGGTATTTGCGGGACAGGCGTTTATCAGGAAGGGGTGCTGACAGGCATACGGGAAATTTCTTCCGTTCACATCCGGGTGTCACATCAGGTTTTGGGCGCCGCCGATGAAGTTCTGCGCCGGTGGGACCGGCTGGGCGGTATCCTTCTGGCCGGTCCTCCTGCCAGCGGAAAAACAACGATTCTGCGGGATATGGTACGTCAGTTGGGAAGTGGGTATGGCGGAAAAATTCTCAAAATCGCCCTGATCGATGAACGGGGAGAAATTGCCGCTTCCGTCGGCGGATGCCCGCAAAACGATGTGGGCTTTTGTACCGATGTGCTCAATGGTTTCTCCAAGGAAGAAGGGATTTCCATAGCCGTGAGAACTTTGTCGCCTCATTTGATTTTTTGCGATGAAATCGGACGAGAAAGCGAGGTCCTGCCCATTGCTTTTGCCATGGCGTCCGGCGTAATAATAGCGGCTTCTGTCCACGGCAGAAGCTTTGAGGACCTTTGCCAAAAGCCCGCGATCGCACGCCTGCTGCAAATGGGAATGTGCAGCGCTGTTGCCGTTTTAGACACGCAGGAGAGGGTAGGGACGATAAAACAGTGGTTGGATGGGAGGAAAATAAAAGATGAAATGGATTGGATTTTTTCTGGAAGCCACGGCTTGCGCGGGAATAGGATATTGGGCGGCGTTTCAGATATATCGCCGAGTGCGCCTGCTGGAATGTTCCATGTCGCTGATAGAACTGTTTAAATCGCAGCTTTCTTTTACCATGGCAGAACCGGCGGAGATCCTGCGGGAAATCGAACAGAAGAAAACGGTGAAAGATCTTATCTTTCTTCCGGTATGCCTTTCTTTCCATCAAAGCGGCATGACGTTCCCCGCCGCCTGGCGGGAGAGCCTAAAGGATCCTGCGCTGGATGTTTTGGCAGAAGAAGAGCGCCAGATCCTGTCGGATATCGGTGACGTTTTGGGAAGCACCGGATTGCAGGGGCAGCTTGACCAGCTTCATTTGCTGCAAATCAGGCTGAAAAATCAGTTGGATGCGGCATCGAAACACTATGCTACAAGCGGAAAATTGTACCGTTCTCTGGGGTTGATGGGAGGCGTGCTGCTGGTCATTTTGCTTTGGTAAACAAAAAACAAGGCCCGCCGTTGTTGTTTGACGGAGGGTCTTGTGTGCAATTGTTGTCTATTCGTCGATGGAAAAAGCATTTGCCGCGATGCCGAAGGCGATGGAAAGATTCAAAGAATCGATTTCTTTGCTGTGTTTGATAAAAATACTTTCCCCATAATCCAGAAAAGAATCCGGCAGGCCAGTGGCTTCGTTGCCGAAAACCAGAGAAAAGGGCTTGTCGGGTTTTTGGGCGATATCACTTAACAGCCGCTTTCCTTTGAGCATGAAAGTATAGATTTCGTGGGTGGGAAACTGCCTTCGGTACTCCTCAAAAGAATCAAAAAAGGAAAGACGAATATGGAACAAAGCCCCCATGGAAGAGCGGATGGTTTTAGGGTCATAAGGATCTACGCCGGGACGGATGATAACAAGGTCTTTGAATCCAAATCCCAAACCGGTGCGGATAATCGTGCCCAAATTTCCTGAATTGCTGGGATTGACCAGTACGATATGTGGCCGGTCTGACAAAACGGGAGCGTCGTATTTGAAAAAAGCGCCGAGAACAAAGACATTTTCTTTCATGGAAAGCCGGTCAAATATCTTTTTATTGACTTCGTAGGAAAGATGAGCACCTTTACAGACATCAAAGATATTATAGACTTCGTCTTTTGGCGTATAATTTGGGTGCACATAAATCTTGTCGATCATGTCCGGTTTGTTCTGAATCAATTCGAGGGTGGGAGCCATCCCCAAGGTATAGGAATAGGGTGCTTCATGCTTATATTTTTTCAGTTCCATACCGATGCTCCTTTCGGCCATTTCACTTTTTTAAAAGCCAATTTCATTGTATCAAAACGAATCTGTTTTCTCAATCCTTTTTTCCTGTTTCCGGTTTTACCTTGGCTGTGTTTCGGTTTGTGTGCTATAATGATCGTGTCATTCAAACTAAAAAATAGAATTTCAGATGCTTGAATCAGGCGAGAGGAAAAAGAAATGAAAACAGGACTGATTTTAGAGGGCGGCGGTATGCGAGGCTTATTTTCCGCCGGCGCGATAGACGTATTGATGGAACATCAGATCGATTTTGACGGAGCGATTGGTGTATCCGCCGGCGCGGCATTTGGGTGCAACTATAAATCCCAACAGCCCGGGCGGGCGATCCGCTATAATATGAAATATGCCAGGGACCCAAGATACTGCAGTTTTCGCTCGTTGATGAAAACCGGAGATTTGTTTGGCGCGGATTTTTGTTATCATACGCTCCCCAAAACGCTGGATCTGTTCGACGCTGAAACATTCCGGCAGAATCCCATGGTATTTTATGTTGTCTGTACGGACATAGAAACTGGTGAAGCGGTTTACCATCAGTGCAACGAAGCGGATGACGAGTGTTTTGAATGGTTCCGCGCCTCGGCTTCCATGCCTCTTGTTTCCAAAACGGTCGAAGTGGAAGGGCACAGAATGCTCGATGGCGGCATTGTGGATTCTATCCCGCTGCGATATTTTGAAAAAATTGGCTACGACAAAAACTTGGTTATTCTGACGCAGCCGGAAGGCTATTGCAAAAAGAAAAACCGTGCGATGCCGCTGATTCGAATGGGACTTCGACAATATCCCAAAACGGTTGAAGCGATGAAACACCGACACGAAAAATACAATGAAACGCTGGCGTACATTAAGGAAAAGGAACGTGCGGGAACCGTTATGGTCCTTCGTCCGCCGCATCCGCTTCCCATCGGCCGGATTGAACACCGCCCGGAACGGATGCAGCAGGTGTATTGCTGCGGAAGAAATGTGGCTTTACAGGCTTTGGAACAGATCAAAGCATTTTTGAAATAAACCGGTCGGCTGCAAAAACAGAGTCCTTGTAGCTGTTCCAGACAA
Organism: Oscillospiraceae bacterium; assembly: GCA_051881895.1. Lineage (GTDB taxonomy): Bacteria > Bacillota > Clostridia > Oscillospirales > Ruminococcaceae > UBA3818. The sequence continues at coordinate 15,646 of JBJEQT010000044.1, read as the reverse complement.
TGCCCCAAAAGGCTTGACATGGAGTTGACTCTATGTCATATGATAAAGTTATAAATGAAGATATGGCCGGCGTAGCATATAGACCGGCGGCCTGAAAACATGGGAGGAAATATCATGGAAAAAGCAAAAGTCTATTTTACTGACTTTCACACCGTTGCTTTTGGCGACGGGCTGCCTGCCAAACTGAAAAAGCTGATTCGCGCGGCAGGAATCGGCCAAATCGACATGGACGGAAAGTTCGCGGCCATTAAAATGCATTTCGGCGAGCTGGGAAACATCAGTTTTCTGCGCCCCAATTACGCCAAAGCCGTGGCGGATGTGGTGAAGGAGCTGGGCGGTCATCCTTTTTTGACCGATTGCAATACGTTATATCCCGGAAGCCGCAAAAATGCCTTGGAGCATCTGTACTGTGCCTGGGAAAACGGATTTACACCTTTGACGGTCGGTTGTCCTATCCTGATTGGAGACGGATTGAAGGGGACAGACGATGTGGCAGTTCCGGTGCAAGGGGGAGAATACATCAAAGAGGCTAAAATCGGACGGGCTATTATGGACGCGGACGTATTCATCAGCCTGACTCATTTTAAGGGACATGAAATGACCGGATTCGGCGGAGCAATTAAAAATATCGGTATGGGCTGCGGGTCCCGCGCCGGAAAGAAAGACCAGCATAAAGACGGGAACCCCAGCATCGATTCTGAAAAGTGCCGCGGATGCCGCCGGTGTCAGCAGGAATGCGCCAATCGTGGACTGGTATTTGACGAAAGCAGCAAGAAAATGAGAGTGGATCAGAATCACTGCGTCGGATGCGGCCGCTGTCTTGGCGCCTGTAATTTCGATGCGATTGCTTTTGACAGCAGCGCCGCACTTTCCGATTTAAACTGCCGTATGGCGGAATACACCAAAGCGGTTGTCGATGGAAGACCCTGTTTCCATATTTCTCTGGTGGTAGATGTGTCTCCGAACTGCGACTGCCATTGTGAAAACGATGCACCGATTTTGCCGAACATCGGCATGTTTGCCTCGTTTGATCCATTGGCGTTGGATCAGGCCTGCGTAGACGCCTGCCTGGCGGCAGCGCCGCTTCCCGACGGACAGCTGGCACGGAATATGGCCAAACCGGATTTTGTAGATCACCACGACCATTTCACCAACTCCACACCGGAATCGGAATGGCGCACCTGTCTGGAGCATGCGGAAAAAATCGGTCTCGGCACCCGTGAATATGAGCTGATCACTGTAAAATAGTCATTTGGCATTTTAAAAGGCTTTTGAGAAGTATTTTCTCAAAAGCCTTTTTCTTTTTTATCATCAGTTCTCAAAACCAAAGGACAGGCATATTTATAGTGCATAGGACAAGTTAAAAGGATGATGCGCATGAACAGATGCATCCGCATGCGGCCCTTCCTGTTCCCAAAAGTGCAGGCAGGATACCGTGCGGCGGATGTTTGTATCAGCGCTGTAGTGGAAGAAAAAGGAGGGAAAAAGATGGATGTGGATTTGATTTTTAAAATCGCCGCCATTGGGATTATTGTGGCGGTACTCAACCAGGTTCTGATCCGATCTGGCCGGGAAGAACAGGCGATGATGACAACATTGGCAGGGCTGATTGTTGTTTTGATGATGATTATTAACGAGATCAATACCTTGTTTGAAACGGTAAAAACCATTTTTGGACTGGGGTGATTGGAATGGAATGGGTCGGTATCATCGGCATTGGACTGGTCGGTATGGTGATTGCGGTATTGTTAAGGCAGTATAAACCGGAGTATGCGGTGTTTGTATCGTTGGCAGTGGGAATTTTGGTGATTGGAATGCTGTGTTCACAGTTGCTGCCGATTTTCGATGCGTTGAAAGCAATGTTATCCAAGGCCAGCTTGTCTTTGGAGTACATCGTCATTTTGACAAAAAGCCTCGGGGTCTGCTATCTGACACAGCTGGCCAGCGATGCCTGTCGTGATGCCGGCGAAACGGCAATCAGCTCTAAGCTGGAATTGGCGGGTAAGATCACCGTACTTTCTTTGGGACTGCCGTTGTTCGGAAAATTGTTGGAAATTGTAAAACAGCTGATTGCAATATAAAGGGAAGAAAAATGGGACATAGAATGATAAGCTTGCTTTTGCTTTGCCTTCTTTGGGTTCCCGGCATTGCCTGGGCGCAGGAAACACCGGATGAAACGGCAGAGCAAAATCTTCAGGGACAGATAGAAGCATCGGGCGCACAGGAGTTGACAGAGCAGGCTCCTGAAGAGGCGAAAGAAATCATGGCACAGCTGGATCTGCAGCAGTTGGATTATCGGTAGCTTTTGTCGTTGACACCTGCCCAGCTGTGGAACGTATGCAGGGAAGTGTTTTCTCAAAAAATCCATACGCCGCTTTTATTGTTGGGAACGCTGATTGCAATTATCCTGATTTGCGCTGCAATGGACGCGCTGAAAGTTGGGTTTAATGCCAAAGGATTGGACAAGGTGTTCAGCGGCGTAGCTGTTTTATGTGTGGTCGCAGCCGTTCTGGAGCCGGTGACGGACTGTATCCAAAAAACCTCTCAGACTATCTTGCAGAGTTCCCAGTTTATGAATGGTTTTATTCCGGTTTTCTGCGGGATTTTAACCGCTGGAGGCCAGCCAGTTTCTGCCGGCATTTATCATCTCTTGCTGTTCGGGACCTCTCAGGTAGTCGGGCAGGCGGCTTCTCAAATCCTGGTACCTTTCATCGGCGTATTTCTGGCGTTTTGCTTTACGGCGGCCATTGCGCCAGAATTGCATTTGGACCAAATCGGCAAAACTGTGAAAAAATTCGTGAATTGGGCACTGGGACTGCTTTTAACCGTATATGTGGGGATTTTGAGCGTCCAAAGCATGGTGGCGGTCAGCGCAGACACGGTGACGCTCAAAACTGCCAAATTTGTCACAAGCAGTTTTGTGCCGGTAATCGGCAGTGCTTTATCCGACGCACTGGTGACAGCACAAGCGTGTTTAAAACTGCTGCGCACCTGTGTAGGCGCATATGGGATTTTCATTGCGGCCTTTACTTTCCTGCCTCTTCTTGTCGAAATCATTTGCTGGTATCTGGCAATGCAGGCTGCCGCGCTGGTGAGCCAGTTGGTTGGAGCGGGGACCTTGTCTAAAGTGCTGGAAGGAACAGCCTCCGCGCTGGGGCTTTTAATGTCTATTACCTTACTGTTTGGGCTTTTGTTTATTATTTCAACCACAGTTATGCTGATTGTAGGAATGGGAGGATCGTATTGAGTATCATACGCATTTGGGCGGCTGCAGTATGCGCTGCAGCTGTTGCTGCCTCAGTCGCGCAGCTGGCGGCGCCGGAGGGAAGGGTACAAAAAGCGCTTCGCTGCGTCATTGGTCTGTTTTTCGTTTGCTGTATTATGGCTCCCTTTTCACAGGGATTGTCTTTTCAGAACCAGGATTTTGAGCCTGTCATGGCGTTTGCAGAACAGACAACGGATCGCCTTTCAGAGGAAATCCTCCGACAAACAGCCAACGGTTTTAGCAGCAATGTTCGCAAGATCGTGGAGAAAATTCTATCAGACCGACAGATTTTTCCGAAAGAAATCAGCGTAAGCGTACATGTTGGGGAAAATGACAACATATACATTAACAGTATCACAATCCGATTGGAGGAAACTGTTTCAAATAAGGAAGAAATCTCACAAGTCATTCAGGGGCAAACAGGCATTACTCCTGAAATTTTGGCAGAAAGCGAGGAAACGTCGTGAACGGAAAAGAAAAAGCACTGGAAATATGGAAAAAAACGGTTTCTATTTTCAATACGGATAAAAAGATAAAATGGATTGTTCTGATTGGAATGATTGGGATTCTGCTGATTATGCTTTCTGAAATTTTGCCGCAAAATACAAAAACACCGCAGGATGCGGTATCTGTTTCTATTGACAATGAGACCTTTTGCAAACAAACAGAAGAGAAAATACATAATCTGGTCAGCAGTATCCAGGGAGTGGGGGAAGCGCAGGTATGGGTTACGCTGGAAAGCGGGGCAGAGTATGTGTATCTGCAGGAGGAAATCCGAAACACAGACACGACAAAAGACTACGACAGCGAAGGCGTGAAAACGCTGCGGGAAAAGGATAACAGTGAACAAAAATACATATTGGTCAACAAAAACGGCGAAGAGCAGCCACTGATTCAAAAGCAGTTGGAACCGACGGTGCAGGGAGTCGTTATTGTATGCGAAGGGGCGGGCAGCGCCCAGGTCAACGAGCAGGTAGTAAATGCGGTTACCTGCGCGTTGGGAATCTCATCTAACCGGGTGTATGTCGCGCAGCTGACAAAGCCCTTAAAATAAACGAATGGAACGGAGGAAACTTTCATGAACATGATTTTAGGAAAAAGACATATTATTCTGGCCGCTCTGGTTTTGGTTTTGGGAATTGCGGTCTATCTCAACTGGACTTTTGGCGGAAAAGATGGCGGCTTAACGATTACCGATCAGCTGGAGGCGGGGAAAAACTATGGGGACGCGCAATATGTCGATGCCAATGCCGGCGAAGAAAACGGCGATCTGGAGGTAAATGCGGCGGGCAGTTCTTTTTTCAGTGAGGCACGCTTGACCAGGCAGCAGTCGCGGGATAGCGCAATCGACACTTTAACGCAAATGTTTCAGGACAGTTCTTTAAGCGATGAGCAGAAATCCCAGTTGGCCGTTAAAGCCGCAGGAGTAGCCGAAGCGATTGAAACGGAAGGGAAAATTGAGAATATGATCAAGGCAAAAGGCTTTTCCGACTGTATGGTATATATCGACGGAGACCGGGTTGACGTGATTGTAAAGACCAATGGATTGCTGAAAGAGGAAGTCGCACAGATCAAAGATATTCTGATTGCCGAGACTGGTGCGCTGGAAGAAAATATATCCATCACCGAAGCTCAATAAAAAAAGCCCCAAAGTCTTTGTACCTTGGGGCTTTTTTCTGTTTTGAAAGTTTAAAGCAAGAAGATTTTTTATTTTCCCCTTTTCTTTCTGTTGACGGGCAAAGGGGTTTTCGGATAAAATATTGGAAATAAGGTTGTGTCTTTGCTTTTTTGTGGTATAATGTATCCGTATCCAGATATTCTTTTTTCGACAGCATAAATTTGTTTCACAACGAAAAAGGGAGTACGGAAAGCAGTTTGAAAATGCTTTTGGGTTTTATATGATATTTCGCCGGAAATCAATCCGGTGGCAGGAGGGATCTTGATGGAACGAGAGAAGCGTGAAACCGTTGGAAATCTGAGAATTTCTCAGGAAGTTGTGGCTACAATTGCTAATTTTGCCGCGAAAGAAATCGATGGCGTAGCCTCTATGGCTTATTGCCCCGCGTCTGTGAACCTCAAAAAGTTTCTGACCAAATCGCAGACTGCGAAATCGATTAATATCGAAATGAATGATGATGTAGCAGTTATCGACGTATATGTTAATCTAAAATATGGAGCCAAAATTCCGGTTGTTTCTGAAAATATTCAAAAAAGCGTGAAAAATGCAGTGCAGAATATGACCGGGATCGTGGTAGCAAAGGTAAACGTTTTTGTGGTAGGCATTACCTTTGGCGAGGCGGCTCAGTAAAGCGGCGTAAGCCCTCCAATCTCGGAGGGCTTCTTTTTCGTATCAGGCATAAAATAAGATCAATCGGAGGTATAAAATGACGAGGCGTGAAGCGAGGGAAGAAGCATTTTTTATTATTTTTGAATATTCCTTTTCCGGCGAGCAGGTCGATGATATCATCGCCAACGCGGTAGAAGGCCGCTCTTTGCAGATTAACCCATTTGCTTATTCATTGGCTAAAAACACGATTGCAAGAATAGAGGATCTGGATCAGCTGATCGAGAACCATGCCACCCGCTGGAAAAAGAACCGGATTTCCAAAGTTTCACTGGCGGTACTGCGCCTTGCTTTGTATGAAATGAAATTTGAAGAATCCATTCCGGAAAGTGTTTCCATCAACGAAGCGGTAGAACTGGCGAAAAAATTCGGCGGCGAAGAAGATTCTTCGTTTGTCAATGGCGTTCTGGGCGCTGTTTCCCGCGCGGCCGGCGGCTCTTTACAAGAGGAAAAGGACGGATAAGCGTAATGGGGCTGTTTTTGGGAATTGACACCAGTAACTATACGACGTCTATGGCGCTTTTTGATTCAAAACCCGGTAAACTGATACAGCAGAAGGAGCTGCTTCCTGTAGAAAAAGGAATGCTTGGCCTGCGGCAAAGTGAAGCGCTGTTTCAGCATGTGCGTCAGCTGCCGGAGTTGGCGGCGCTTTTATTTGATGGTCAGCCGTCTGTTAAATTAGATGGAATCGGCGTGTCTACCCAGCCGAGACGGCGGGAAGATTCCTATATGCCCTGCTTTTTGGCGGGATATTCGCAAGCCAGAACGATGGGAGCGGCACTGAAGATTCCGGTGTTTCCGTTTTCCCATCAGGAGGGGCATATTGCCGCGGCGCTTTATGGCTCAGGGCATTTGGATTGGCTGAACGGTCCGTTTTTGGCATTTCATTTTTCCGGCGGCACTTCTGAGGCGCTTCTGGTTTGTCCGGACGGCGTGCGAATGGATATCCAAAAAGTGGCCGGCTCTCTGGATTTAAAAGCGGGACAGGCCGTAGATCGGGTCGGGCAAATGTTGGGTCTGCCTTTTCCCGCGGGACCACAGCTGGAACTTCTTGCCGAGCAGAGCAGCAAAAATTTTTCGGTCAAACCGGTTATGAAGGGCTGCGATTGCAGCCTTTCCGGGGTGGAAAACCGCTGTCGTTCCATGCTGGCAAAAGGGGAGCCGCCGGCGGACATCGCACGATATTGTCTTGATTTTTTATTGTCTTCTCTTTGTGGTATGACCGCGGCTCTTTTGGAGCAATATCCGAAATATCCGTTATTGTATGCGGGAGGGGTTATGTCCAACCGCTATATCCGGCAGGAGATGGAAAGCAGGTTCGGCGGCGTGTTCTGTCCCCCTGTTTTTTCCAGTGATAATGCCGCTGGAGTTGCCGTATTAGCAGCCCAGGCGGCACGGGAGGTTTAAAATGCCAAACCATACGGTGTTGAGCGTTTCCCAACTGAATCGTTATATCAAATCTCTTTTTGAGCAGAATTTACAACTGAAAGATGTTTTTATCCGCGGAGAAATCTCCAATTTTAAAGGGCAATACGCATCCGGCCATTTTTATTTTACGCTGAAGGACAAAGACGCTTCTGTCAAGGCGGTCATGTTTCGAAATTATGCGTCCCATGTTCGATTTACGCCGGAAAATGGTATGACAGTATTAATCCGTGGAGAAGTCGGCGTGTATGACCGAGATGGCGTGTATCAGATTTACTGCCGTGAAATGCAGCCGGACGGAATTGGGGATTTGAGTCTCGCTTTTGAACAGCTGAAAAAGAAGCTGTCGGAAGAGGGATTGTTTGATTCGGCGCATAAAAAGCCGATTCCCCCTTTTCCACAGGTCATTGGGATCATTACGGCTAAAACAGGAGCTGCATTGCAGGATATGCTGAATATTCTGCGCCGCAGGTACCCGTCCGTTGTCGTTTTGGTTCGGTCAGTGCTGGTGCAGGGAGAGAAATCTGCCGCTGATTTATGCGCGGCCGTCCGGCAGATGGATGAATTGGGATTGTGCGATCTTCTGATTATCGGACGCGGTGGCGGGTCGCTGGAGGATTTGTGGAGCTTTAACGACGAAGCGCTGGCTCGTGAAATTTTTCGCTGCCGTACACCGATTATCTCAGCAGTGGGCCACGAAGTGGATTTTACCATCTGCGATTTTGTGGCTGATTTGCGGGCGCCCACACCTTCGGCCGCGGCGGAACTGGCAGTTCCGGATAAAAAGGACCTGCAGTTTCAATTGTTCTCTTATGAAAGGCAAATGGCGCAAAAGATAGAAAGCCGGATTCAGGTTCTGGAAATCCAATTCGGACGACATAAACGGATCCAAGACAGCCTGAGCACGCGCTTATCAGCGCTGCAGACAAAATTGGAGGGGTATCAGACCCATCAGGCGCTGCGTTCTCCATATTACACGGTGGAACAAGCGCAGGCGAAAATAGAAGAACAGGCAGCCCGATTGAATGTATTGATGCCGGTTCGTCTGGAACGGGAAGAAGCGAGATTAGATAAAGCTGCCGGAATTCTGGATTCTCTCAGCCCTTTTAAGGTAATGGCGCGCGGCTTTTCGGTTGTCACCATGAAGGGGAAAACCATCAGCAGTGCCAGCCAGATAAAAGCGGGAGATCAGGTCATCATTCGGCTGACAGACGGAACCGTTCCGGCCCGGATCTTGCAAGGAGGCAAAGAAAGTGAGTAAAACTACGGCAAAAAAAGATATGTCGCTTGAGCAGGCAATGGCCAGAATCGAGCAGATTTTACAAATACTGGACAGCGGACAGGGAACTCTGGATGAATCGTTGGCTTTATTCGAAGAGGGAACTGCGTTGGTTCGCTTTTGCAACGAAAAATTACAGCAGGCAAAACTGCGCGTGAAAGAGGTTATGGCGAAAAATGAGTCAGACGAATCGGAAGAAAACCTTTCCGGAACAATGGAAAACGTATAGAGAAGAAATAGAAAAAGCGTTGGACCAGGCGCTGTCCCAAGCGTCATGCCGGCAGGAAAAAGTAATCGAGGCAATGCGTTATTCCCTGTTGGGCGGTGGAAAACGAATTCGGGCCATTCTGGTTTTGGAATTCGCCCAATTGGGAGGCGTTTCCATGCGGCAGGCAATGCCGGTTGCGTGCGCGCTGGAGATGATCCATGCCTATTCTTTGATTCACGACGATTTGCCGTGTATGGACGATGACGCTCTGCGCCGCGGGAAGCCGTCCTGTCATATTCAATTCGGAGAGGCTACCGCGCTTTTGGCCGGCGATGGCCTTTTAACCTGCGCTTTTGAGACAGCGGCCCGGGCGGCGGATGAACTTCCGGCAGAGAATGTCCTGGCGGTGGAAAAGAAGCTGTCGGCATGCGCAGGGTATCGCGGAATGATCGGAGGGCAAGTAATCGATTTGGAGAGCGAAGGCAAAGCGATCGACTTAGAAACACTGGAGGAGATGTATCAGCTGAAAACCGGTGCCTTGCTGGAAGCGTCCTGCGTGTCCGGATGCCTGTTGGCCGGGCAGGAGGAGAAGATAAAAACAGCGGAAAATTATGCACGATTTTTGGGGTTGGCTTTTCAAATCGTTGATGATATACTGGACGTAACCGGTGATCCATCCCTTTTGGGAAAGCCGGTCGGAAGCGATGAAGCGAATCATAAAAATACATTTGTCACCTTATTGGGATTGGAAAAAGCACAAGAAATTGCGAAAAGTTATACGGAAAAAGCGTTGCGCCAACTGGAAATGTTAGGGGCGGCAGAAAGCTTTTTGACAGACCTAACCGACGCTTTGCTCAATAGACTGCAATAAAGGATTTGAAAAAATGAACGTAATCAGAGGGCTTACCGTCAATTATTATATTAACGTAGCCATTACCGCGTGGTTTTTGGCACAGGTTTCCAAAACGCTTCTGACGCTGGTTTTGAAAAAGAAACTGGTTATGGAGCGCATGATCGGTGCAGGAGGAATGCCCAGTTCCCATACTGCGTTGGTTTGTTCTTTAACGATTGCCATGGCCAGAAAAACCGGGGTTTCCTCTGCGGAATTTGCGCTGTCGCTGGCATTGGCCTGTATCGTTATGTATGACGCGATGGGAGTGCGCCGCGCCGCGGGTGAACATGCGAAAGTATTGAATAAGCTGGTGTTTGGTTTTCAGCTTGTATCCGAGGAATCGGACAATTCGGGTGATGACCAGATTGCAGAAGAGCTGGGAGATAAGGCGTTGAAAGAATATTTGGGCCATACGCCGCTAGAGGTTTTAGGCGGTATGCTGCTTGGCATTCTGGTTGCAATGATTTTTCCGGCAGCATAGTCTGTAAACGTAAGAAAAAGGGTTGTTGAAAATTGGATCATTTGTTGGATCACATCAAGCTGCCGCAGGATCTGGAAAGTCTGTCGTTTCGTCAGCTCGATGCATTGTGTGCGGAAATCCGAAATATTTTAATTCATACCGTTTCAAAAACCGGTGGACATTTGTCTTCCAATTTGGGTGTTGTGGAGCTGACAGTGGCTTTGCACAAAACATTTCATCCACCGTGCGATAAAATCGTATGGGATGTTGGGCATCAGTCTTACACGCACAAAATTTTAACCGGCAGAAAAAATAAAATGAACACACTGCGGCAAAAGGGCGGCATTTCCGGTTTTCCAAAGCCGTCGGAAAGCCCTTATGACGCTTTTGTCGCCGGACACAGCAGTACGTCCATCTCTGTTGCGGCCGGACTGGCTCGCGCCAAAACGCTGAACCAGGAACCGGGCTTTGCCATTGCGGTTATCGGAGACGGGGCGTTCACCGGCGGAATGGCTTATGAAGCGTTGAATAATGCGGGACATTACAAAGACCGAATCATTGTTGTTTTAAATGACAACGAGATGTCCATTTCTAAAAATGTTGGCGCTTTCGCCCGCTATTTGGCGCAAATTCGCTCCAAACCGGAATACTATTCGACACGTAACCAGATACGAAAACTGATATCCGCCATTCCTTTGGTGGGAAAACCACTGGCGAAACTGGCGTCTGACTCTAAAAGCTATTTAAAGGAAATGCTCTACCACAGCAATCTGTTTGAGGATTTTGGATTTGAGTATGTCGGACCAGTGGATGGTCACGACCTGGAAAGTCTTTGCGATGCGTTTGAGCGCGCCAAAGCGTCAAACGGGCCGGTTTTGGTGCATGTCGATACCGTTAAGGGAAAAGGATACAGCTTTGCCGAAAAACAGCCGGATGCCTATCACGGCGTTCCGCAGTTTAATGCCCAATTGGGAAGCTGCGAAAACCGTCCTCAGGATTTTTCGGCAGTTTTCGGAAGCTGGATCGCGGAAGCCGCCGAAAAAGACTCTAAAATTTGCGCTGTCACGGCCGCAATGAAAGATGGAACCGGATTGGAAGAATTCGCCGTCCGCTTCCCAGAGCGTTTTTATGATGTTGGAATTGCGGAATCCCATGCGGCTACATTCTGCGCCGGATTGGCTGATGGCGGATTTCGTCCTGTTTTTGCAGTATATTCCACATTTTTACAGCGTGCTTATGACCAGGTGATGCAGGATATGGCCATTGCCAACGAGCATGTTGTGCTGGCGGTGGACCGTGCTGGCGTAGTAGGTGAAGATGGGGAGACCCATCAGGGGATTTTTGATATTTCTTTTCTTTCTTCCATCCCCGGTATTACGATTTTATCTCCGGCAACCTATCCGGAACTGAGGGCTTGTCTGGATCGGGCAGTATACCGCTGTACCGGACCGGTGGCTGTCCGGTATCCCAAAGGCAGGGAAAAGGCATTTCCCGCAGGATTACACGGAAATGAAAAGTTTCAGATTTCAGAAGATGCAGATATCCTTTTGGTTTCTTATGGCAGAATCGCTGCTTCCTGTTGTCAGGCTGCAGAACTTTTGAAGCAGAGAGGCATCCGCGTTGGGGTGTTAAAACTGACACAGCTGCTGCCATACTGTGAAGAATTGCTGCCGATGCTTTTAGAAAAGAAAAGTATCTTTTTCGTAGAAGAATCTTCAGAGCAAGGATCGATTGCCCAGATGACAGGGAACCTTCTTCTGAAAAACGGTTATCAAGGCAGATATTTTGTCCGGGCAATACCGAATCGATTTCTGGCGCAGGCATCTGTCGAGGAAATTTTTGAAGAACTTGGCTGGACGCCGCAGCAGCTTGCTGATTGGGTAGAAGAAGCAATAAGGTGAATGGCATGAAAACACGTTTAGACGCAAAATTGGTTCAATTGGGCCTGGTTTCCGGCAGAGACAAGGCCAAAGCGGTCATAATGGCCGGCATCGTATATGTCAATGGGCAAAAAGCGGATAAAGCGGGCTTCGAAGTGAAAGAAGACGATAAAATCGAGCTGCGTGGGGAAACGCTTCGTTATGTTTCCCGGGGCGGTTTAAAGTTGGAAAAAGCATTGTCGTCATTTCCAATCCAAATACAGGATGCCGTTTGTATGGATATCGGGGCGTCCACCGGTGGTTTTACCGATTGTATGCTGCAAAATGGTGCAAAAAAAGTTTATGCCATCGATGTAGGTTATGGACAGCTCGCCTGGAAACTGCGGACAGATACGCGGGTAGGAAACCTGGAGCGAACCAATTTTCGCCATGTCACCCGGGAACTTGTGGCTGAACCGGTAGACTTTGCAAGCGTGGACGTCTCTTTTATCTCTTTGACTTTAATTCTTCCGACGGCGTATCCTTTGCTGTCGGAAACAGGGGAAATGATTTGCCTGATCAAACCACAGTTTGAGGCTGGGAAAGGCATGGTTGGAAAAAAAGGAGTCGTAAAAGACCCGCAGATACACTTCGAAACCATTGTAAAGGTGATTGACTTTGCAATAAAGACAGGCTTTTCAGTATTAGGATTAACCTTTTCGCCGGTAAAGGGACCGGAAGGGAATATCGAGTATTTGGTTCATTTGAAAAAAGAGGCTGCATCGCGCAATGCGGTGGATCATGAAACAATCGGTTCTGTTGTAGAAACATCTCACGCACAGTTGGACAAACAGTAAGGGGAAAGGCTATGCAAGGATATATCATTCCCAATTTAGGGAAAGCGAACTCGCGCGCATGTACATTCGCTGCTGCCCGCGTCATGGAAAAATGCGGTATTACCGCAGTCATGCCGGAAGCCATGCAAAGGGAATTCCCGATTCGAAGCGTGTCGTTTCAGCCGAAAGAGCAAGGGCTAAAAAACAGTGATTTTATCATTGCCATCGGAGGAGATGGGACCATTCTTCATACGGCGCAGGACGCGGTCCGGTATGACCTCCCTGTTTTGGGGATTAATGCGGGGAGAGTGGGCTTTCTTGCCACGATGGAACGGGATGAAACGGATTTGATTTCACAAATCGCTTCCGGTAACTATTCCATTGAAGAGCGGATGCTGATTGAAGCATCGACTAACGCAGAGAGCTGCTGGGCAGTTAACGACGTTGTACTGACCCGTGGAGAATATTCCCGCATTGTCGACATTGACATTTTCTGTGATGGCAATCCCCTTTACTCCTTGCGAGGGGATGGCGTCATTCTTTCCACGCCGACCGGGTCTACCGCTTATGCCATGAGCGCTGGCGGTCCGGTGGTGGATCCTGCTATTCAGTCGATCAGTTTGTCTCCGATTTGCCCATATACGCTTTTTTCCCGCACCATCCTTTTTGCTCCGGACCGAAAACTGACGCTGCGGGCAAAACATGTCAATAATGATAGCGATTTGATTTTATCGGCGGATGGAAGCTTGGGAATGAAAGTACCGGTCGGACAGGATATTCAGGTCAGCCGCTCGCAAAAAGTTTTTAAATTGATTCGATTTTCCGGAAAAGGTTTTTATGAAGTGCTGAATCAAAAATTAATGTGGGGAGGCAGTCACGAATGAAATCGAAACGGCATCAGAAAATTTTGGAATTGATTGAGACAAACGATGTGGACACACAGGAGGAACTTCTTCGTCTGCTGCGCGAAAGCGGTTTCGAAGTAACGCAGGCAACTGTTTCAAGAGATATGAAAGAATTGCGTTTGGTGAAGACAGCCTCCAATGACGGAAAATACCGCTACAGTGTTTCCGCAGGTAAGCAGCGTCCGGACATGTCTTCTCAATTTTACACCTTTTTTAACAAATCGGTTTACAGTGTCGAAAGCTGTAAAAACTTTGTGGTCGTGAAATGCCACACGGGTATGGCAAACGCGGTTTGCGAAATGCTGGACACGATGGAAATAAAAGGCGTCGTAGGCACACTTTCTGGAGACAATACCTTTTTTGTGATGATGCAGGAAGATTGGATGGCAAAAAATCTGGAAGAAGAATTGAGCAAGCATATGCAGGGCAGGTGAAATCATGCTTTCACAGCTTTTTATTCAAAATATCGCGGTCATTGAGAAGGTGCAGGTCATTTTTGAAAATGGCTTAAATGTTTTTACCGGTGAAACGGGAGCCGGTAAATCCATTGTTATTGACGCGATCAATGCTGTTTTGGGGAATCGTGTTTCCCGCGATTTGGTGCGTACAGGAGCGCCGAAAGCGTTTGTTACCGCATTGTTTGAGGACATTGGAGATGAGACAAAAGAACAGCTGCTCTCCCTGGGCTTTGAGCCGGAGGAGGACGGATCGCTTTTGTTGTCTCGAGAGATTTCTGCCGATGGGAAAACATCCTGTAAAATCGGCGGACGGCCCGCAACGGTATCTATTCTGCGGGAAGTGGCGCAAAGTCTTATCAATATTCACGGACAGCATGACAATCAGTCCCTTTTACTGCCTGAACAGCATTTGGGATACATTGATCAATTCGGCAAAACGTCGGCGCTTTTGAAAGAATACCGGGTAGAGTATGCTTATTATGTAGAGCTGCAGAGAAAGCTGCGTCAACTTCAAAGCGACGAGAGGGAAAAAGCACAAAGAATTGATTTGCTCTCTTATCAAATCAACGAAATTTCATCTTCTGCCCTCATGCCGGGAGAGGAAGAAGAACTTCAGGCGTCGAAAAAGAGAATACAAAACAGCGCTAAAATTATCGACGCATTACATACCGCCCATGATTTTTTACAGGGCTCTGATGAACAGGATGGTATTCTTGCGTTGTTGGATCAAACACAGGAGCAGGTACAGATATTGGAGGATTATTATCCGCAGTTAAAAGCGGACCGGATTTTGGATATTCGGTACGAACTGGAGGAAACGGGAGAAACCCTGCGGGATGCACTGTCTGACGCGGAGATCGATCCGGCCGAACTGGACCGGATTGAAGAGCGCTTGGATCTGATTTTCCGGTTGAAGAGAAAATACGGCGGATCGATCGAAGAAATCCTTCGCTTTGAAGAACAAGCTCAGCAGGAACTGGATTCGATCACGCACGCAGAAGAGCTAAAAGCCAAATTAGAGGCAGAACGGACGAAAAGTGAAGCGCGGATGATGAATCTGGCAAATCAGCTCAGTGAAAAAAGAAAAGCGGCGGCCAAGGAGTTCCAGCAGCAGGTTTGTGCCGAATTGGCTTTTTTGGATATGCCATCAGTCAAATTTACGGTCCAGGCTGAAACCGGGGAACCGGACGAAACGGGAATCGACCGAATGGAATTTTATATTTCTACCAACCCGGGAGAACCGCCCAAACCCATTGGAAAGATTGCTTCCGGCGGTGAACTGTCCCGGATCATGCTGAGTTTGAAAAACGTGATTGCAGAAGGGGATCGTGTCGGTACTTTGATTTTCGACGAAGTGGATACCGGCGTCAGCGGCCGGGCGGCACAAAAAATCGGCCGCAAACTCAAGCAGGCTTCCGGTGGACGGCAGATTATCTGCGTTACCCACTTAGCGCAGGTAGCTGCTTTTGCCGATACCCATCTTCTGATTGCAAAAACCGTTCGTGATGGCCGTACTTTTACGACGGTAAAAACATTGTCGCAGGAAGAAAGGGTCCAGGAATTGGCACGTATTATGGGAGGAGAAAATATAACGCCAACAGTTTTGGCAAGCGCCAGAGAGCTGCTTTTACAGACAAAGGAAAGTGGAAATGGAAAATAAAAAGCTTTTGCAGCTGGTTTCAGACATCGGTTTTGACATGCTTTCCTACGGGGGA
>JBJEQT010000043.1:0-4185 GCA_051881895.1 Oscillospiraceae bacterium | reverse complement strand
CTCACTGTATCTCCCTCGTTGATTCCCATCCGCTCCAGCTCTTCAATGATGCCGGATTTGATGAGTACCCGCTGGAAATACTGCAGCGATTCGTAATCTTCCATGTCCACCATGCCCAGCGAAGACATCAGCCAATCCGCCTCCACGATATACACGCCATCCTCTACCCGAATGGTAAAGGGACGTTTGCCCCCCTCTGCCACTTCCGGCTGAGGAGCGGGTTCCGGCTCATATTGGCGGATGGGCGGCAGCTGATCCAGCTGCGCCGCAACAGCGCCGACCAAGGCGTCTACCCCTTGTCGTGTTGCCGCCGATATGGGATAAAACGGCAGCCCCTTGGCCTCAATATAAGTTCTGAACGCGTCAATCTGCTCTGCCGAAGCCATATCGCACTTATTGGCCGCCACGATCTGCGGGCGGGAAGCCAGTTCTTCATTGAAGTTTTGCAGTTCCCGGTTAATGGTTTCAAAATCCTCTATCGGGTCTCGCCCCTCGCTGCCCGATACATCCACGATGTGGATATTCAGCCGGCAGCGTTCCACATGGCGCAAAAACTCATGCCCCAGTCCAACGCCCTCGCTGGCCCCTTCGATAAGCCCAGGGATATCCGCCATGACAAAGGACTTTCCCTCTGCCACTTTGACCATACCCAGCACCGGCGTCAGCGTCGTAAAATGGTAGTTGGCAATTTTCGGCTTGGCCTCGCTGACGACCGAAACCAAAGTGGATTTTCCCACATTGGGGAATCCGACCAGGCCAACATCAGCCAGCAGCTTCAATTCCAGCATTACTTCAAACGCTTCCCCCGGCAGTCCCGGCTTGGCGAAACGGGGGATCTGGCGGGTCGCCGTGGCAAAATGGCAGTTTCCCCATCCGCCTTTTCCGCCTTTGGCCACTACTACCGGCTCATCGGTGGAAACGTCAGCCAAAATCCGGCCTGTTTCCGCATCCTTGACCAACGTTCCCAAAGGAACCCGGATGACCAGATCCGGCGCGCTTTTTCCGGTGCACCGTCCGGCGCGGCCGTTTTCGCCGTTCTGGGCGATAAAACGGCGCTTATACCGAAAATCCAACAAGGTGGATAGGTTGGTGTCTGCCTGGAACACAATACTGCCGCCCCGGCCTCCGTCGCCGCCGTCCGGTCCGCCTGCCGCCACATATTTTTCCCGGTGGAAGGATACGGCGCCATTGCCGCCGTCGCCCGCTTTAATGCGAATTTTCGCAATATCTACAAACATGAAAAACCTCCCATGCGCTTTCTTCCTAGTATCGGCGAAAGCATAACAAAAAATCCCGAGGAGACCTCGGGATTTTCAAGCTTTGTTACTGAACGGGATAAATGCTTACCTTTTTGCGATCCCGGCCAACGCGCTCAAAGCGAACCTGGCCATCGATCAGGGCAAACAGCGTATCGTCAGAACCACGGCCAACGTTCTCTCCCGGATGAATGTGGGTACCGCGCTGGCGAACCAGGATGTTGCCGGCCAGTACATGCTGACCGTCGGCACGTTTTACACCCAGCCGCTTAGACTCGGAATCACGGCCGTTCTTGGTGGAACCAACACCTTTTTTATGTGCAAAGAACTGCATGCTTAAACGAATCATTCGTTACACCTCCGAAACAATTATCTGAATGGTATTTTCGTAATCCTCCGACAGGATCGTCAGATGCTCCAAAAGAGCTTCCAGCAGCAAAGCCGCTTCCTCACCTGCGCCGGACGGTAAAAGGAGGGAAATACGATTCTCCTCCACCGTGACCTTTGCCTTCTCACCGAATTGCTCCGTGATGGCGTTGGCGGTTAACTGAACTGCCGAGGTCACGCTGGCGCATACGATGTCCCGGCCTGCGTCGGCATAACCGGCATGGCCTTCAATCGAAAACGCCTTGAGCTTTTGGCCCGTTTTTTGGAATCGAACGGTAATCATTTCGGATTACGCTTTGATTTCCAGAATTTCAACCTTGGTGTAAGGCTGTCTGTGGCCGAGTTTTCTCTTCGAAGATTTTTTCGATCTGTAAGTAAATACAGTGATCTTTTTGGACTTGCCGTTTTTCGCGATTTTTGCGGTTACGGTCGCGCCATCTACATAAGGGCTACCGACAACGATTCCATCGTCTTTGCCAACTGCGACGACCTTGTCCAGCTCAACGATTTCCAGCTCTTCATAAGGGAGCTTTTCGACGTAAATGGTATCGCCTTGTTCAACGCGGTACTGTTTTCCGCCGGTTTCCAAAATAGCGTACATATTAAGGCACCTGCCTCTTTCTATAGACTCGCTGCCCAAAGGCGGCGCCAAAGGGCGCACTTACAGCCAGTTGCATGCGGCATGGATTATCATACCATAACCTTTTGGGATTGTCAACAAAAAATGCCGTTTTTTCGCATGGAAATGCGGATTATTCCCCTTTTGCCGCCTTTTGGGCGCTGGTCAGGGTATTTTTCAAAAGCATCGTAATGGTCATAGGACCTACCCCGCCCGGGACCGGCGTGATATAAGACGCTACCGGCTCCACCGCAGAAAAGTCCACATCGCCGCAGAGCTTGCCGTTCTCATCACGGTTCATCCCCACGTCAATGACGACCGCGCCAGGTTTGACCATGTCGGCAGTGACAAATTTTGCTTTGCCCACCGCCGAAACCAGAATATCCGCCCGACGGGTCACCTCAGCCAGATTCTTTGTCCGGGAGTGGCAGATGGTCACGGTGCCGTTTTCATGCAGCAAAAGCATTGCCATTGGCTTGCCTACAATATTGCTGCGGCCGATAACCACGCATTCTTTTCCGCTGACCGAAATACCGGTAGAATGGATCAACTCCATTACCCCGGCAGGGGTACAGGGCAGAAAATCGTAGTTGCCGATCATAATTTTTCCCACATTCGCCGCGTGGAACGCATCCACATCTTT
Source organism: Oscillospiraceae bacterium (assembly GCA_051881895.1). Lineage (GTDB taxonomy): Bacteria > Bacillota > Clostridia > Oscillospirales > Ruminococcaceae > UBA3818. The sequence goes on along the minus strand of JBJEQT010000043.1, from coordinate 1,280 downwards.
GGACGGCAAAATCCGCTCTATCACCGCTTTCTCGTCCAAATGGCGGGGCAGCGGCAATTGCACGAGGATCCCGTGGATTTTGGGGTCCGCGTTGAGCCGGTCCAAAAGCTGCAGCAGTTCTTCCTGGGAAGTTTGTTCCGGAAGAGCATATTCTTCCGAATAAAAGCCCACCTGTTCGCAGCCTTTTTTCTTGTTTTTCACATACACGTGGGAGGCTGGGTCATCCCCGACAATGATAACTGCCAGACCCGGGCGCACCCCGGTTTCTTCCAGCAATTTTTGGGTATCCGCAGCGATTTGTTCCCTTGTTTTTGCCGAAATTTCTTTTCCGTTAATGATTGCCATGATTATCCTCCTCGCCGTTTTTCTATCCTGCTTACCAATAAGGCTCTTTGCCCTACTGATTTATTTTTTCGTCTTCCTGCTGCCGGTCCGCCTCTTCTTTCGGCTCATTTTCACCCGTTTCTTCTTCGCCGGACAGCTTTTGCTCATCGGACGACTCCTGCTCGCCGGATAAAGCCTCATTGTCAGCCGGCTCTTCCGATTCGTCCGCCGGCGCTTTTTTTGCCTGATCGGAGTCTTTTTTTGCTTTTTTCTGGTCCATTCCGTAAAATTTACCTTCCCGGATCAGCTGCGCTTCTTCGGTATCCACATACAGCTTCAGATACTCCGGATCGTTGCTGGCTTTCTTTTTCTGCAGCACCACCAGCATAATGATCAGCGCCGCAATCGCCGAGAGGATTGCGATAACCTGGGACACCCGCAGATTGCCGATCATCAGGCTGTCGGTCCGAAGGCCCTCCACCACAAATCTCTCTGCGCCGTACCACATGGTATATACTAAAATCATCTGTCCGTCAAACTTCCGGCGTTTTGTCATCCATACCAGCAGGAAAAATCCCAACAAGCACCAAACCGATTCGTAGAAGAAGGTAGGATGTACCCCGATGGCATCGATCCCGCCCAAAGCGTCGATCTCAGCAGAAGTCAAAGTGGCCAGATACCGCTTCACCTGGGTATACCCGATCCCGCCAACATATTCGCTGGTCATCCGCCACGGCACCGTAGTGGCACAGCCAAAAGCCTCCACATTGACAAAGTTGCCCCACCGGCCAATCGCCTGCGCCAAGATCAGCCCGGCCGAACACAAATCCAGCATCGGCAAAAAGCGGACTTTCCGCCACCGGCACAAAAACCATCCGCTCAGCACCGCGGCGATTACGCCACCGTAAATGCCGATGCCGCCGTTCCAAATTTTAAAGACGTCCATCAGGTTATCT
>JBJEQT010000042.1:0-4229 GCA_051881895.1 Oscillospiraceae bacterium | reverse complement strand
GGCGTCTACAAAGGAAATGTGGTGTTCGCACAGATAATCGTACACCGACTGACCGACACCATGGGAGCGAATGACAACGGTCGTATCCGGCAGAATCTCTTCCGGCGAGCCGACCGACCGCACCCCCATCGACTCCAGCTGGGACACGATCTGCGGATTATGGATAATCGGTCCGAGCGTAACGGCGTTAGGCGAATTTCCTGCCGTATCAAACGCCATTTTAACGGCTCTGTCCACCCCAAAGCAAAATCCTGCTGTTTTCGCTATTTTGATTCGCACAATCTGGTCTCCTCCAAAAGCTTTTCCACCTCGCCGCGCAGCAAGGCCACTGCAGCCTTGACCTGTCTGGCGGAATTTTCTTCAATTAAAATCTGGCTGTTGGCGATTGGTTTTCCATACCGGATGACAACTTTTGACCGAAAGCCTTTTCCTCCATACCAAATCGCTGCCGGAAGAAGATCACCGCCGCTTTGCGAAGCAATCACCGCCGCACCGGATTTAAACCGCAGCAGCTGGTCGTCATGGGATCGCGTCCCTTCCGGAAACAGTCCCAATACCCGTCCGCTTTTGACTGTTTCTACTGCCGTTTCGATCGCGCTTGTATCTCCTTTCCCCCGCGCCACCGGGAAAGCGCCCAAATGACGAATGATGAAGCTGACAAACTTGTTTTGAAACAGCTCTATTTTTGCCATATATCGAATTGGTTTTTTGATCTTTTGCGCAATCAGTATAGGATCTAAAGCCGAACGATGATTGCAGCACAGAATATATCCACGATCCTGCGGCTGATTTTCCTGGCCGTAAAATTCAATATGAAACCAGAACCGAAAAATAAAACCGGTTACGGCTTTCCCAAAGTAATAAAACCAATTTGTCATTTTATTCCCTGCCCTATCTTTTCTTTGATTACCGATAAAACGGCCTGTACCGACTGGTCAAAATCCAAACAGGAGGTATCGACCAATACAGCGTCTGGAGCCTGCCGCAGCGGTGCGACAGGACGGTTCATATCATTTTCATCCCGCGTTTTGACATCGGCCAGAACTTCGTTGAAATCAGCGGGAATCCCCTTTTCCTGCAGTTCGGCAAAACGGCGCCGAGCCCTTTCCTCTACAGCGGCTGTTAAGTAAATTTTAACTTGCGCATTGGGCAGAACGACTGTTCCAATATCCCGCCCATCCATGATAATATGGTTTTCCCGGGCAATATCCTGCTGCTGCGCAAACAAAAATTGCCGTACTTCTCGGATTGCGGAAACAGCAGAGGCGGCTGCAGAAATCTGCGGCGTCCGGATCTTCCCAGTAATATTATTTCCGTTCAGATAGATCTGCTGTTCCCCATTTTCGTAGCCAAAGCGCACGGCAATGCTTCCAAGCCGTTCACAAACAGCCGAAACATCAGCCGGGTCAATCGCATTTTCCAGCATATCGTAAGCTACCGCGCGGTACAGTGCGCCGGTATCTACATATAAAAACCCGATTTTTTGCGCGACAGCACGGGAAATCGTGCTTTTGCCGGCGCCGGCCGGACCATCGATTGCAACTGCGTACATCACTAGACTTCCTTTCCTGCATTTTCTCCCGCAACAAATCCGGTGGAAAACGCAATTTGCAAATTAAAGCCGCCGGTTCTCGCATCCAAATCCATTACTTCACCGGCAAAATACAGCCCGCGGCAAAATTTGGATTCCATCGTCTGCGGCGCAATTTCTTTGACACAAACTCCGCCGGCTGTAACAATTGCTTCTTCTATCGGCAAAAGTTTTTTCGGTGTCAAAGGAAGATGCTTGATGAGACGGCAAAGATTTTCACGCTGTCCTCTGGTTATCTGGTGAACCTTTTGCGTCGGCGGAATGGAGGATAAACGAACAATCACTGGAATCAGTTTTCGAGGAAGCAATTCAGACAGTGAGTTAAAAAAGTCCCGGTTTTGATTTTTCTCAAAATCCCGCAAAATACGCTGTTCCAGCTGCTGGGCATCCAAAGCGGGTTTCAAATCGATTTCCATATGATAAACAGCCAGGTCCTTTTTCAAATAGGTGCTGGCGGTAAGGACCAGCGGACCGGATATGCCAAAATGGGTAAAAAGCATTTCGCCCAGTTCGGTATAAACAGGCTTTTTTTTGCCCTTTTCCCACAGGGTAAGAGTAACGTTTTTTAAAGAAAGGCCCATACATTCCCGGCACCATTCCTCTTGTGTTTCCACCGGTATCAAGGAAGGACGCGGCGGGATGATGGTGTGGCCCGCTTGCTGGGCGAGCTGATAGCCGTCTCCCGTGGAGCCGGTCAACGGATAGCTTTTGCCTCCGGTTGCGATGAGTACTTTCGGCGCAAAAAACACCGTATCGTCATCGCAGTGAACGCCTTGGATGGCCTGGTCGGATATCAAAAGCCTGTCGACCCGTTTTTCTTCAAAACAAACGCCGGCATTTTTGGCAAAAGCAACAAGAGCATCTACGATATCCACCGATTTGTCCGAAAGCGGAAACACGCGATTGCCTCTTTCCACCTTCAGCGGGACGCCCAATTCCTCCAGAAGAGACATCGTGCGCTGTGGCGGAAATTGATGAATGGGGCCAAACAAAAACTTGCTGTTGCTGCAGACATGCTGCAGAAAAACTTCTTCCGTGCAGTCGTTTGTCACATTGCAGCGGCCTTTTCCGGTAATCATTACCTTGCGGGCCATGCGGGGATTTCTTTCAAGCAGCAGTACCTGAGCGCCATGTCTTGCTGCTGTTCCGGCGGCAAGCAGACCGGCAGCTCCGCCTCCGATCACAATCAAGTCACTTTGTTTCATCGGCGAGGTTCCTCTGCCTTTTCATAAACATTATACTCATCCCAGATCTGCTCCAAACGTTCATATGTGCTGGAAATCTCGTCTTTTTTACGAATACCAATAGCCACGATCAGAGCGTTGATCATGCTCAACGGCGCCACCAGCGAATCGACAAAGGACGCCATATCGCTGCAGGCAAGCAACAAATGATCAGCCGCTTCGGCGATGGGAGAAAGATCGGAGTCTGTAATGGCAATGACCTTGGCACCATTTTGTTTGGCAAATTTCGCCGCATTGGTGGTCCGTTTGGAATAACGCGGGAAAGTGATCCCGATAAACACATCGCCTTCTTTGATCCGCATGATCTGCTCAAACATTTCACTGGCGCTGGTGGTATTGATCAGACGGACATTTTCAAAAATTTGATTAAAATAAAAACTCATAAAACCAGACAAAGCGGAAGCGCTTCGAACACCTAAGATGTAGATGTTTTTCGCATTGACAATCGCATCCACCGCCTGCTCAAAATCCTCTACCGAGGCTTTTTCCATGGTGCGCCGGATTTTTTCAATATCCAGGTTCAGCACCTTGTGCAGGATATTTCCGTCTCCCAATTGGTCGCTGGTTACTTCCATACGCTGCACAGAGGTCAACCGGTTGCGGATCAACTCCTGCAACGCGCGCTGCAGCTGCGGATATCCGTCAAACCCCAATTCAGACGCAAAACGGACGACCGTCGATTCGCTTACCCCAACGGTCATCCCCAGCTTTGCCGCCGTCATAAAGGCTGCCTTATCATAATGTGCTAAAATATACTGCGCAATCAACTTCTGCCCTTTCGAAAATCCGGACATTTGCTGCGTAATGGAATGAATCAAATCTCTGCTCATATTTTCACCCTTTCCGGTGCGTTGGTTTCGATATTATTTTATCTTTCATCCTGCAAAAATGCAAGAGATTTTGCAGGAATTTCATCAATCTCCATCAAAATGCCCTGCCGCATAAAAAACGAGAGAAAACAGCTGTTTTCTCTCGTTTTTGTTTTTATTTTACCATTTTACCTTTTCTGTATCCTCAGCATATGCTTGCTGCTGGGATAAATATTTATGATACTCCTCCAAAATAAGACCTTCCAACGTTCTGCGGCCATCCATCGTAATAGGATGCACAATATCGCGAAACACCCCGTTGTCATCCTTTCGGCTTGGCATAGCTACAAACAGCCGTTCGCTTCCTTCTATGACTTTGATATCGTGCACGGCAAGATCGTGATCGATCGTCACAGAAACCAGGGCTTTGAGTTTCCCCTCTTCATACGTCCTTCTGATTCGAATATCCGTTACATTCATCTTGATTCCCCCTCTTCGTTGATGGTTTTAGTATGGAACACAGAAAAAAACTTATGCAATTTTGCAAAATCTCTTCTATTTTTTCATAGGGTGTTTATTTTGCCG
>JBJEQT010000041.1:0-4277 GCA_051881895.1 Oscillospiraceae bacterium | reverse complement strand
CTTGGGGAGCCATAGAAGAGAGTAAGGCGAAGCCTTCCTCTCTTCTTTTTTGTGTACAGCTATCTTATTGATTTTTTCCTTTTTCTTTTGCCATGAAAGGCGAAACTGCGAATGGTATGAATGTATTTGGGTTTTTTATCTTCTGTTTTTGCATGTCTTCATTTATCATTAGCGGCATTATGGGTGGATTCCCATTCTTTTAAATCTCCTCTGCATAATTTCGGCTGATAGCTGGCGGTAAGCGAATTCTGTAGCACCAAACATCGACTGCTGCTAAAAAGTATCGTAAGCGGATTTGGGGCGCAGTGAAAAGGATCTGCCGCCTGCATAACAGGCAGAATTGGGTGGGTGCGAGAGAATGAATCGGAAAAGGCAAGATTTCTTGCTGCGAAAGGTTGACAACAACGGATTTCTCTGATAAAATAATCCATGTTGCTAAAAGAAAAGGAAATGTAATTATGGGCCATTAGCTCAGTTGGTTAGAGCAACCGGCTCATAACCGGTCGGTCCCGGGTTCGAGTCCCTGATGGCCCACCATCTTGTTTATATAGGGGTATAGCTCAGCTGGTAGAGCAGCGGTCTCCAAAACCGCGTGCCGAGGGTTCAAGTCCTTCTGCCCCTGCCAATCGAAAACACCATTGACTTCTGAGCCTTCGGGTTCAAATGCAATGGTGTTTTCTTTATAAAATCCGGTTATTGGGCAAAGGGTGGCGTTGCTTTGTGGTCTATCGTCCTGCTCTCGTCACAGAAATGCCAAGAACGGATACGAAAAACGGAAAGCCACACTTTTGGGCGTTTAACGTGAATGCGATTTTCTGTTTTTTAAATTCTGATTTCGAACCATATTTTATTTTTTTAGAGGCAAAGAATAAAATTTTGCAAGAAACATAAAACGTCGTCGATCACTTGTCATTTCTTGGATGTTAGCAAGAAATGACTGCGATGATGCGCTATTATGAAAAATCGAAAATTCAGGAGGGTAAATATGTCAATTGAAAAAGTAAAAGAATTTTTCAAATCGGTTGGAATAGATAGCCGAATCATAGAATTGAACGAATCCAGCGCAACTGTGGAGCTTGCTGCTCATGCGCTTGGATGTGCTCCCGAGCGAATCGCAAAAACGCTGTCTTTCAAGCTGAAGGACGATTGTATCCTGATTGTAACTGCGGGAGATATGAAAATCGATAATGCAAAATATAAAGCGCAATTCGGCGCGAAAGCAATGATGCTTAAATTTGATGAGACAGCTGAGCTGATTGGCCATGCCGTTGGAGGCGTTTGTCCGTTTGCGGTAAATGATGGGGTAAAGGTTTATCTTGATGAATCACTGAAGCGGTTTGAAACAGTATTCCCGGCGTGCGGCAGTTCGAATAGCGCAATTGAACTTACGATGGACGAACTGGAAAAGTATTCGGGATTTCTTGCTTGGGTAGATGTTTGCAAGCCTAAAAACGCATAAAATTTTCGTTTTTTCGCTATAGGTGGACTTGAAATACAGCGAAAATGGGTGCAAACAACGATGATGTTCATGACAGAGAGCATTACATACCGTAAAGGTTTCTCTTATCCAGAAAATTACCGAAGCGAACCATCAATCGACTGTTTGAAAATGGCATTCAAGAGGTCAGCGGTTCGATCCCGCTTATCTCCACCCAAAAGGCCTGAAATCTGCTATTTTTGTCCATCCTGTGGGACCTTTTTCAAGCGCCGCGTAACACTTGCACCTCTCGGAACTTTTCGTACCAGAGTTCGTACCAGATATCTGCCCATTCGGGGAACAGGTGGTTTGCGTCCACAATCAGACCGGCCTTTCTGGCGTCGCGGAAGCATCCATGAGGGTCAGTTTCCAGCGACTGTCTGCGCGGAGGCGAAGAGTTCTTTCGCCGTTTGATCTCCTTTTGGCCATGTTACTCCTTTCTTTCATCTGGCAGCAAGGTGTTTTGCATCTTTAGCTGAGCATAGCCTTGCTGGTTTTGGAAGTGGGTTGAACCGCCGAGTGTGATTTTGTGCGGTATTTTTGATGTTGTCCTTTCACTGGGACATGGGGTGTGGTATTGTATCGTTGCGTGGAGGTGATTGCGTGGATTCTAAACTTAAAAATGTCTTGCACAGAATTGAAACTGGAGATGTTCGATCTGCGCAGATTTATGAATTGATTGACACCTACTACCAGCGCGTAATTTATAAAGTCGACGAATACGACGATGATGAAGGACCGGAAGGCACCTCGTATCCGGAAGAGCTTCTCAAACCGCTTGCTGAACGTGAGAGCGGAATTGCAGAAGCATTGTCCGTTCTAATCGACCAAGGATACGATGTGCATGAGTCAGATGGACGCTTTAATGCGCTGATGTTGTCTGTAGGCAACGCAGATGAGCCAATGATGGCCTTTCTGCTTGACAATGGTGCAGATCCTTACACATGGCCGGATATGGATCAGATGCCGGAAGAATGTCGAGAGAACTTTTATTTGGAGGACATCGATATTCATTATATGGATGCGTGCGATGACCATGATGAAGCGTACAAAGCTATGCTGCTTCGTACTGCTCAGACTTTTGTAAGGTTGAGTGGACTGAGAAACGTGAGTGGCTTGTGCCTCCTTGTCGATGTAAATGGTAGAGTGTCCTTGGAACCACCAAAGAATAAATATTGATTTCAGGGCCGATGTCGATGTGGCATCGGCTCATCATTTTATCCTGTAATGGTAGTGACGGTATTGGTACTGTGGGTCGGGGTATCGTCATTCTCAATCTTCGTCAGATGCAGCGTGCGGCCTTTGACGGTTCGCTCCACTTTGCAGCAGATGCCGTACTCGAACTCCATCAGCGCCCGGTAGGGATTGAGCTGCCGGAGACAGAGCTGAACGGCTTTGCCATGGATTTGGAGCCGATTCAGCGGCGGACGGCGTACCGGCTGGGGCAAATAGCGGCGCAAGCCAAAACGGCACAGGCGCAGGCGCGGGTAGAAAGCCTTGCGGCAAAGGAGAAAAAGGGATATGATGATGGTATCACCAACCCGGAAAGGGAGGAGAATGGATATGACCGAGGAGGAGCGCAAGGCACTGTTCGAGCAGGGCAAGCAACAGCTTATCGAGACACTGAAGCGCTGCAAAGAACGGACACCGGAAGAACAGAAAAAGGCCGACGAATGGCTGGAGAAGCTGGAGAAGCGGGGCTTCTTCAAACTGGCGGGCTGTTCGATGGAGAACGAGCAAGACCAAAACAAAGATGGGCAGAAGAAGGACTGGTAACCCCCCAAGAGGGCAGCGCGGCGTGGGAAGAGGCGCAGACCGCGCAGAAATACGGGATTCCCTGCTTTGTGGGCTCACAGCAGGTATATGACGCAAATCATAAGAACGCCGAAGCCTTTTCGTATGGCGGGCAGATCTATCTGCGGGAGGAGCTCGACCCGGCATGCAGGGGCATGTATGTGGAGCATGAGACGATACATGTGATGCAGCAGAGCGGATACGAGCCTTATTTGTATTTTTTATCATCAGTGGTACCGTCACTTAATCGAAAGGGTAATTACTATGCTGACTTTATTCGTGGAATATCAAAGCATTGTGGATTAGATTATAATAATATTGAAGAATGGTCTTCTAATGACTATTTGTCTTTTGCTGATGAGATCTGCGCGGTGGTTTACGGCAGCTATGCGGCGCAGGACACGGCCGGGCTGGATTTGATTCGGGACACTTTTTATGATTTGGACGGCTTTTTGGAAAAGCTGGACGGACTGAAGCGGGACTTTTTGGAAGAACGCCTGGCACAGGCACAAAAGCGGGAGGCTTTGACCGGCAGGGTCACGTTCGCCTTTGAGCGGGCGGGGAGAAGCTACAGTGAAACGCAGGCCACGGGCATTAAGACGCTGGAGCAGCTTTCTGCCGCGCTGGGGATCTCCTTTTATGTTTATGAATCCTACTTAAATGAGGATGGGATCCGGGTATATCGTGACCGAAACGGCGTGGAAAGGGCAGCGCCCAACGGATGGTTTGATTTGGATTCTGATGTGATTGCCGTTGACATTCACGCGGGGCTTACCGGGCAGGGAACGGTTTTGTATACGGCGGCCCATGAGCTGACCCACTTTATTCAAAAATGGAGCCCGGCCAAATACAAGGCGTTGGCAGATTTTCTGGTGGCGGAATACGGCAAAAGCGGCCAGAGCGTCAACGATTTGGTGCTGGCGCAGATTGCCAAGGCAAAACGGGCGGGCAGAAATCTCTCCTATGATGAGGGCTTTGCCGAGATGGTGGCCGATTCGATGGAAAC
>JBJEQT010000040.1:0-19556 GCA_051881895.1 Oscillospiraceae bacterium | reverse complement strand
CATGTGTCGGCTTAGTTCGGCGCTTCTCATTGCCCATGTATTGGGCTTATCCGTTATTATAATAAAAATTTTGCCAAATTGCAACGAAAAAACTTTCTCAAAAGCCTGATTCATGGTTGACAACTGTATATAACTGTATATAATTATTATATACAGTATAAACACATGGTGAAGGAGGCAGCCGGTTGGATTTTTACATCAGCAATTCCAGCGATAAGCCGATTTACGAGCAAATCATGGCTCAAATAAAAAGTCAGATCCTGTCCGGCAAGCTGAAAAAAGGCGACACGCTGCCTTCTATCCGTGTGCTCGCCCGGGAACTGCGCATCAGCGTAATCACCACGAAGCGAGCCTACGACGAATTGGAACACGAAGGCCTGCTGTACTCCGTAGCGGGAAAAGGCACCTTCGTAGCAGCCGCCGATCCGCAAAAGCTTCGGGAAGAAAAAATACGTCAGTTGGAAGAGATTTTGCAGACAGCCGCTGACCGCGCCAGGGAAAACGGCGTTTCCCTGGAAGAACTGACACAAATTCTAACACTGATTTACCAGGAGGGACGGTAAATGGATACCATTTTACAAGTCAAAGACCTGTGCAAAAAATACGATGATTTTGCGCTGGACCATGTTTCTTTCTCGCTTCCCCGCGGATGCATCATGGGACTGATCGGAGAAAACGGAGCGGGAAAATCCACTACCATGAAGGCGATCTTAAACTTGATCCACTGCGACCAGGGCGATATTCAAATTTTCGGCAAGGACCATATCCGGGATGAGCTGGAGATAAAAGAGCAAATCGGCGTGGTATTTGATACGCTGAATCTGCCGGAAATGATGCGGGCGCAGGATGTTGGGAAGATGATGCGCTTTATCTACCGGCAATGGGACGAAGCGGCATATGCGCAATATTTAAAGCAGTTTGAGCTGCCGGGCAAAAAAGTCATCCGGGAATTCTCCCGCGGCATGAAGATGAAACTTGCCATCGCAGTGGCGCTGTCTCATAACGCGCGCCTTCTTTTGCTCGACGAAGCCACCAGCGGGCTGGATCCCATCGTGCGGGATGAAATTTTGGATATCCTGCTGGAATTTATTCAGGATGAAAGCCACGGCGTTCTTTTTTCTTCCCATATTACGGGGGACCTGGAAAAAATCGCTGATTATATCACCTTTATCCACAAGGGCAAGGTCTTTTTCTCCGAACCGAAAGATCAGCTTTTGGAAACATACGGTGTTTTGAAATGCTCAGAAGCGGAGTTGGCCCGGTTAGAGCCCTCTGCCGTCAAGGGCGTACGCCGCCATCAGTTCGGTGTGGAAGCGCTGGTGGAAAAGCACAGGCTGCCTGGCGGCCATATCATCGATAAAGCGAGTATTGAGGATATTATGCTGTTTATCGCAAGGGGGGAGCGTCAATGAAAGGGCTGCTGTTAAAAGATTTCTGCATTTTGAAAAAACAAATGAAAATCGTCGCGATTTTGGTCGTTTTTTACGCCATTTGGGCGGTTGCCGCAAAAACGCCTTCAATGATGGGGGTAATGATTATCCTGTTAAGCATTATGCTGCCCATCACTTCCATGTCCTATGACGAAGCCGGGCAATGGTACCGCTATGCGTTTTCCCTTCCCATTTCCCGACGGGCGCTGGTTTTAAGCAAATATGTCCTGGGATTTTTGGTGTCTCTGTGCGGTCTTGCGATTTCCGCTATCGGGAACGTCATCGTGCTGATGATAACAGGATGGGAAAATGCGCTGGAATCCTGGCTGATCATCATTGGATTTTTGGAAATCGGCGTTATTTTCCTGTCGGTCGTCATTCCGGTGATGTTTCGTTTTGGCGTGGAAAAAGGCCGTCTGCTGATTATTGCCATTGCGCTCATTCCATCCCTGCTGGCCGTTATGATCACAGGCATGCTGGAAAGCTCCGGCGTACCCATGCCCAGCGAAAATGTGCTCCAAGCGATTTTTTATTCCTCCCCTCTGTTTACATTAGCGGTCTTTCTGGTTTCATTCCGCATTTCGGTGGGGATTTGCCGCAAAAAAGAGTATTAAAAGAAGCGATTATAAAACCATTTTTTGATACAAAAAGCTGCCGGAACAATTCCGGCAGCTTTTTTCATTTGCTCTTTTTGCCCTGTCTTTCTTTTTTCGCAGAGTTTGTTTTTTCTTTTTCCCGCTTTGTTTTTGTATCCGGCAGAGGCTCTTTTTCCTGCGGCTGGACCGCCGGTATCTTCTTTTTCTTCAAGCGGTCCCGGACCAGCTGGCGAAACAGCGAGTACAGTACCGAGCAGACAGGTACGCTCAGCAAAATCCCCATCATGCCGCCCAAGCTGCCGCCGATGGTCACTGCCACCAGCACCCAGATGCCGGGCAGGCCTACCGACTTGCCCACGACCCGGGGATAGATCAGGTTTCCTTCCAATTGCTGGAGCACAATAATGTAAATGATAAACCAAACCGCCTGCATCGGGTCGACCATCAAAATCAAAAACGCGCCGATTCCCGCTCCGATGAACGCGCCGAACATGGGGATCAGCGCCGTTACGCCGATCACTACTGAAACCATCATCGCATACGGCATGGAAAAAATCGACATGCCGATAAAGCAAAGCACTCCAAGTATCACCGCTTCGGTGCATTGCCCGGAAACAAACTTGGAAAAAATGCGGTTGGAAAGTTTTCCTACTGAAAGGATTGTCTCCACTTTAGGCTCCGGCAAAAAAGCCAGCATCGCATTTTTCAGCTGTGCTCCCAGCTGTTCTTTCTGCAGCAGCAGATAGATGGAAAATACCGTGGCCAAAACCAGATTGGTTATCCCGCCCACAATGGAGGAGGTGATCCCGATTGTTGTATTAAACACCGCCGAGCCGCCGCTTTTGATCGAATCGGTCACAAGATTCACGACCTTATTCCAGTCGATATCGATATCCTGGAAAACATCTGTTGAAATTTCCAAAGAGGCCAGCCAATTCTGCGCCCAGGCAAAAAAACGATCCAATTGATCCGGCAGCTGTGCCCCGATCATTTGCCCTGTGTGTACGATCTCCGGGATAATCATAAAAAGCAGAATAAAAATGATACCGATCAAAATTCCAAGGGTCAGCACCACGCAGACCGGCCTCTGGCATCGGTTCCACCAGGAAAAGTTTTTTCTGTTTAGCGGCGCGAACAGCCTGTCTTCCACCATGCGCAAAAGAACATTCATGATAAAGGCCATCGACCCGCCTATGATAAACGGCTTGAAAAGCGCCATGCCTTTTTGAAGCACGCCAAGCACAATATCCAGGTGCATGGCTCCTACCAGCAGTAAAACCGCAAAAGTGATGATCCCGAGGATTTTTTTCACATTGCTTTTATTCAGTTCCATCCTGTCCCCTCCGCACGAATAATGACAAAACGCAAAGGGAAAGGGGCGTGAATACCCTTTCCCTTTCTGCTTTTAGATTTTGGTAATGTCTACGACCTCAATATCGTCCACTTTCTCGCCCAGGCTCAGGCAGTCCGCCAATACTCTCGCCGTATCGATAGCGGTGATACAGGGAATGGAACGCTCCACCACCTTGCGGCGGATTTTTACGCTGTCCCGATGAGGATCTCTTCCTTTTTGGGAAATGGAGATCACATAGTCCACCTTGCCGCTTTCGATCAAATCTTCAATATTGGGGTGCGGCTCGTGCATTTTGCGCACTGCGTTGGTGGAAATCATATTTTTGTTCAACCGCAGCGCGGTGCCGCCGGTGGCATATAACGTAAAGCCCATCGAGGCGAACTTGTCTGCAATCGGCACGATATCGTGCTTATCCGCGTCACGGACGGTCAGCAAAACGCCGCCCTCCCGCTTCATCTTGTACCCGGCCGCAACCAGGCCCTTATAGATGGCTTCCGGCAATGTTTTGGCGACTCCCAACACTTCACCGGTGGATTTCATCTCCGGTCCAAGCTGGGTGTCCACATCCCTCAGTTTCTGGAAGCTGAAGACGGGAACTTTCACGCAGATATGGTCGCCTTCCGGATAAAGACCGGTCCCATAACCCATATCCCGCAGCTTTTCGCCCAGCATGCAGCGGGTAGCCAGATCCACCATCGGCACGCCGGTGACCTTGCTGATATAGGGCACCGTCCGGGAGGACCGGGGATTCACCTCAATGATATACACTTCGTCATTGTAAATGACATACTGGATGTTCATCAGTCCGACGATTTTCAATTCTTTCGCCAGCCGGGCAGTGTAATCCACGATGGTATCCTTGATCCGTTTGGAAAGATTCTGCGAAGGATATACCGAAATCGAGTCGCCGGAATGGATGCCGGCCCGCTCAATATGCTCCATAACACCGGGGATCAGATAATCCTCCCCGTCGCAGATGGCGTCTACCTCCGCTTCAATGCCCATCATATATTTATCGATCAGCACCGGATTCTCCAGCTCGTGGGCGGTGATGATGGCCATATATTCCCGCACATCTTTTTCGCCATAGGCGATGATCATATTCTGGCCGCCCAGTACATAAGACGGACGCAGCAGCACCGGATAGCCGATCCTGGCCGCCGCTTCCAGCGCCTCTTCGGTGGTGAACACCGTTTCTCCCACCGGGCGCGGGATACCGCAGCGCTCCAGCAGCGCGTCGAACCGTTCGCGGTCCTCCGCCTCGTCGATGGCATCGGCCGAGGTTCCCAAAATCCGGACATCCATATCCTTAAGGAATTTGGTCAGCTGGATGGCCGTTTGCCCGCCGAACTGGACCACAACGCCCCAGGGCTTTTCGGTCTCGATCAGCGCTTTGACATATTCCGGGTTCAGCGGGTCAAAGTACAACCGGTCGCCGGTATCAAAGTCGGTGGAAACCGTTTCGGGATTGTTGTTGGCGATTACCGCCTCCATGCCCTTTTCTTTTAAGGCCCAGGCGCAGTGCACACAGCAGTAGTCAAATTCAATGCCCTGCCCGATCCGGATCGGTCCGGAACCGAATACGATCACTTTCTTTTTGCCGCTGTCCCGGCTGGCGATGTATTCCGCCGCTTCATTATCGCCGCCGAAATTGGCGTAGAAATAAGGGGTCTCGGCGGTGAATTCCGCCGCACAGGTATCGACCATGGAATAACCCGCCAGCATCGGCTTTTGGATCTCTTTGCCGGTCAGCCGGCGGATGGTCTTATCCAAAAAGCCCATCTTTTTCGCTTCCCGATAGGTCTGTTCGCTGTCATCCCCACCGGCCAGGCGCAGTTCCATGTCCGCCAGCTTTTGGAACTTGGCCAAAAACCACTTGTCGATTTTGGTAATGTCAAAAATCACGTCCCAGCTGACGTGGCGTTTGAGAGCCTCATATACCACAAAAATCCGGTGGTCGTCGGCATGGTGCAGCAATTCCACAACCTCTTCGTCGGATTTTTCTTCCAGCTCGGGCAAGGTCAGCGTTTCCAATCCCAATTCAATGGAGATCGCCGCTTTCATCATAGCCAGCTCAAAGCTTTGGCCGATGGCCATCACCTCGCCGGTTGCTTTCATCTGGGTACCCAGCGCTTTGTCCGCATAGACAAATTTATCAAACGGCCAGCGCGGGAATTTGACGACGCAGTAATCCAGCGCCGGCTCGAAGCAGGCGCAGGTCTTTCCGGTCACCGCGTTGGGGATCTCATCCAGGCAGTAACCGATGGCGATTTTTGCCGCCACTTTGGCAATGGGGTAGCCGGTGGCCTTGGAGGCCAGCGCCGACGACCGGGACACCCGGGGATTCACCTCGATGACCGCATACTCAAAGCTGTTCGGATACAGCGCGAACTGCACATTGCATCCGCCTTCGATCTTTAAAGCGGTAATAATATTCAGCGCCGCGGACCGAAGCATCTGATATTCTTTATCGGTCAATGTCTGGGACGGGGCCACTACCACCGAGTCGCCGGTGTGGATTCCCACCGGGTCCACGTTCTCCATATTGCAGACGGTGATGACATTTCCCTTGCTGTCCCGCACCACCTCATATTCAATCTCTTTCCAGCCGGCAATACACTTTTCAATCAGCACCTGGGTAATGGGAGACAATCGCAGCCCGTTGGAACCGATTTCGTGCAGCTGCTCTTTATCATAGGCAATCCCGCCGCCGGTGCCGCCGAGGGTAAAGGCCGGACGCACGATCACCGGATAGCCGATTTCTTCGGCAAACGCCAGCGCGTCGTCAATATGCTCCACCACTTTGGAGGGGATACACGGTTCTCCGATGGCCAGCATGGTGTCTTTAAACGCCTGCCGGTCCTCCGCCTTTTTGATGGTCTCGGGGTTCGCACCCAAAAGCTTAACGCCCTGTTCCTCCAAAAAGCCCTCTTCCGCCAGCTCCATAGCCAGGTTCAGGCCTGTCTGGCCGCCCAGCGTGGGCAGAATCGAGTCAGGCTTTTCCAGGCGGATGATCTTTTTGACGATCTCCGGCACCAGAGGTTCAATGTAAATTTTATCCGCCATGGCCTTATCGGTCATGATCGTGGCCGGATTGGAGTTGATCAATACAACCTCCAATCCCTCTTCTTTCAAAGCGCGGCAGGCCTGGGTTCCCGCGTAGTCAAACTCCGCCGCCTGCCCGATGACGATGGGGCCGGAACCAATTACCAAGACTTTTTTGATATCGCTGCGTTTTGGCATTTTATTTGGCCTCCTTTCGCATCATAGCAATAAACTCATCAAACAAATAGGATGTATCCTGCGGACCTGCGCTGGCCTCCGGATGGAACTGTACGGTAAAGCAGGGCTTGTTTTTATACCGAACGCCTTCTACCGTATTGTCGTTTGCGTTGATGTGGCTCACCTCGCCCACCGCCGGGTCCATAGTGTCGCCCTGCACCGCATAGCCATGGTTTTGGGAGGTGATATAGGTCCGGTCATGGGCCAAATCGCGCACCGGCTGATTGGCGCCCCGATGGCCATATTTAAGCTTCACCGTTTTCGCGCCGGTGGCCAGTGCCGTCAGCTGATGGCCCAGGCAGATGCCGAATATGGGAACACCCGCGTCAAACAGCTTTTTGATCTGGGCGATCACTTCCACATTTTCTTCCGGGTCCCCGGGTCCGTTGGACAGCATGATCCCATCCGGCTTCATGTCCAGGATCTCTTTTGCTGAAGTACAGGAGGGAACAATCGTCACATCGCATCCACGCTTTTTCAAAGAGCGGACAATGTTGCGTTTATACCCAAAATCCATTAACACGACCCGGTAAAGGCCTTGCTCGCTTTTTTCCTCCCGGATCTCTTTGCAGCTGACCGATTTCACCGCGTCCACAATGGTAAACGAGCGGATATCCGCCAGCAGCTTTTCCCGGTCAACGGTTTCGTACTCTGTCGTCACCGCCCCGTTCATCACGCCGTATTCCCGCAGTTTCTTGGTCAGGTGGCGGGTGTCGATCCCGCTGATGGCAATCACATTCTGCTGTTTTAAATACTGGTCGATATTCATGGCCACCCGGAAATTGGACGGCTGGTCGCACCATTCCCGCACCACATAACCCCGCACATGGGATGCGGAGGACTCCATGTCATCCAGGTTGATGCCGTAGTTTCCAATCAGCGGGTAGGTCTGGGTGACGATCTGCCCATAATACGACGGATCGGTCAGCACTTCCTGATAACCGGTCATACCGGTGGTAAATACGATTTCTCCAATGGCGGTTCCCTGCGCACCGAAAGCTTTGCCTTCCAAAACGGTACCGTCAGCCAGAACCAGCCATGCTTTTTTCTCTTGTTCCATTGCAATCTCCATTCCGCCGCTGCGCGCCGGCGTGCTAGGATGGATTTGCCCTGTCCTGCGCAGCCAAAGGCAGGGCTTCTGCGGTTTCTTGAACGAAAATTGACTGCTCCCGAAAAGGCGGCGTGTTGATACGCCTCTCTCAGGAACCGGAGCCATTTTATTTGTCGAATTTGCGGCTTCCGGGTTTCACCAGCGGGATACCCGCCTTGCACAAGGGGCACTCATCCGCTTCATAGGTCGCGATTTCCAGCTGCATCGCGGAATAAACCGGGCAGAAAATGTCGTTGACCCGGCGGTCCACAATGCAGGCGATGCCTACCACTTCGCCGCCCAGCTCTTCAATGACCTTAGCGGTCTCCATAGAGGACTTGCCGGTGGTTACAACGTCTTCGGTGATCAGAACTCTTTCGCCTTTTTTGATTTCAAAGCCCCGGCGCAGGGTCATCACATTGTTTTCCCGCTCGGTAAAAATGGCGCGCTTGCCCAGCTGGCGTCCCAGCTCGTACGCTACGATGATACCGCCCATCGCAGGTCCGCAAACCACATCGATGTCCAGATCCTTGACTTTCTCAGCGACTACCGCAAGTACTTCGGCAGCTTTGTCCGGGTACTGGAGTAGTTTGGCGTTTTGAGCATAACGGTCGGAATGACGGCCGGAAGACAACAGGAAATGGCCCTCCAGCAAAGCGCCGGTTTCTTTCAAGATTTCAATAGACATTCTCTTCGCTCTCCTTTTTATCAAAAATGATTTTAATTGATTGTAATCGGGTTGTTTTATACCCGGGCCGCGCCGATGATCTCGCTGACCAACCGGCAGCCCTGTTCTTTCAAAAATTGTTCCAGTCCCTGGATAATATCCAGGCAGATATCCGGTTTTACAAAATTGGCGGTGCCCACCTGTACAGCGGTAGCGCCGGCCATCAAAAAGGCCGCCGCGTCCTGCCAGCTTGCAATGCCGCCCAGCCCCACCACCGGGATTTTGACCGCACCGCAGACCTGATAAACCATCCGCAGGGCAATGGGCAGAATCGCCGGGCCGGAAAGTCCCGCAAATACATTGTTGAACACAGGTTTTCTTTTGTAGATATCAATGGCCATGGCCTGGAATGTGTTGACCAGAGACAGGGAATCCGCCCCCGCTTCTTCGCACCGCAAAGCCATTTCCACAATATTTTCCGCGTTGGGAGACAATTTGACCATCAGCGGTTTTTTGCAGACCGCCCGCACCTGCTTGACCGCTTCGTAAGCGATGTCGCATTTGATGCCCAGCGCCATGCCTCCGTGCTTGACGTTGGGGCAGGAGATGTTCAGCTCGATCATATCCACGTCAGTCTCGTTTAATTTTTCCACTCCCTCTAAGTAGGACTCGATGGTGCTGCCGCCCAAATTGGCAATCACCGCCGTATCCTTTTGGCGCAGAAACGGCAAATCCTCCCGGATAAACGCGTCCACCCCGGGATTTTGCAGGCCAATGCTGTTAATGAGGCCGCTGGGTGTTTCGTACACCCGTTCTCCCTCATTGCCAAACCGCTCTTCCAGCGTCAGTCCTTTGGAGCTGATGCCGCCGAGACGGGAAATATCAAAAAACTGGTCGTACTCCCGGCCAAAACCAAAGGTGCCGGATGCCGCGATGACGGGGTTTTTCATGGTCACGCCGTTTAACACTGTTTTAAGCATAAATTTCCTCCCCCTCAAACACCGGCCCATCTTTGCAGATACATTTCGCCCCATGGGCGGTGTGATGGGTACAGCCCAGGCAGGCGCCTACACCGCAGGCCATATGCCGCTCCATGGATACATAACAGGGTACCTTTTTGGCAATGCAGCTTTTGGCCAGCTTCTCCATCATGACCTCCGGCCCGCAGGTAATGACCACGTCGAAATCCGCCGGGTCAAACAGGTCGGTCACAAAGCCTTTGTGCCCCTCTTTTCCGCTGTCGGTCGCCACACGGATCTCCTGGACATACGGCTTAAAAGAATCCAGCGCATAGCTTTGATTCCGGAAGCCGCAGCACAAAGTCACTTCGCAGCCGGACAGACGCTTGACCGCCAGCAAAAGCGGCGCGATTCCAATGCCGCCGGAAACCACCGCGACTTTCCCTTTGATTTTTTTCACCGGGAATCCGTTTCCCACCGGCCCGGAAAGTTCTACCGACTCTCCTGCTTTTTTCTCGCTTAAAAGCCGGGTACCCTCTCCCCGAACTTCATATAAAAAGGTAACTCTTTCCCCGTCGGCATCGTGTACCGAAATGGGGCGGGATAAAAGGGGGAACTTGTCCCAGCCGCGGACCATAAAAAACTGCCCCGCTTCGGCCGGGTAAGGCCACCAGACGATCATTTTAAAAATACCGTTTCCCAACGGTTTATTTTCCACAACAACGGCTGATTCGCAGTGCTTCACAGGCATTTTGGATCTCCTCTCTCATACGCAGCACTTCATTTCTGGCTTCCTTGGCAAAATCCGTATCCGGCGCGCCGGTCTTTCGGTAAGCCAAAAGCACCGCGCGGGAGGAATTGACCACGCCGCCGTTGCCCCGCACCAAGTATTTGGCGATATCCTCCGCCTTGCCGCCCTGCGCGCCGTATCCGGGAATCAAAAAGAAAGTCGTATCCAGCAGCGCGCGGATGCTTTCCGCTTCTTCTCCGGTGGTGCCGCCAATCACCGCGCCCACCGAGCTGAAGCCGCATTCACCCAAAAATTCCTTGCCCGCCTGCTGCACCGCAGTGCCGACCACATCATATAAGGGCATCTCTTTTTCGGTCTGCAGATACTGAAAATCCCGGGAGCCTGGGTTGGAGGTCCGCACCAGAATGAACAGTCCTTTTTCTTTGTCCTTCACATAGGGCAGATAAGGCGTTACGCTGTCCATGCCCATGTAAGGGGCCAGTGTCACAAAGTCCGCCTCAAAATCCCCTTCGAAATGCCCTTTCGCATACATCTCGGCGGTTTTGGCAATATCGCCCCGCTTAATATCCGCGATGGAAATCAGCTTTTTCTCTCTGAGGTAAGCCAGTGTTCTGCGGTAAGCGTCGAGCCCTTCCAGCCCCAGCGACTCATAATAAGCGATCTGCACCTTGTAGCAGCCCGCCACATCCTCCGTGGCGTCGATAATCGCTTTGTTGAACAAAAACACCGCTTCCCCGGCACTTCCCGCTTCTTTCTGCAGGTACTCCGGCACATAGGAAATATCGGTATCCAGCCCAACGCAGACCACGCCTTTTTTGGCAACCGATTCATACAGCTTGTCCACAATCATGTTCTGTTCCTCCATCGTTGTATTCTAAGCGGACGCCCGCTCAACTTTTATTCCTGCCAGGTGGTCTGGCCCGCCTTGATGGTGCGCACCACTTTTCCTTGGAGCCGCACCCCGTCAAAGGGAGAGTTTTTGCCTTTCGAGGCAAACTGCGCCGCATCGACCGTCCATGCCCGATTTTCGTCCACCAGCGCAAAATCCGCGTCATAGCCGGGCAGGAGCCGGCCCTTCAAAACGCCCAGTATTTTCGCGGGGCCTTCCGACATTAGCCGGGACAGCAAGCTCAGCGGCAGGCGGCGCTCCTTCACAAGTATAGTGTAACATACGCCGAAGGCAGTTTCCAGCCCTACCATGCCCGGCGCGCCATTTTTCTTATCCTCCGCCGTGTGGGGAGCGTGATCGGTGGCGATCGCGTCCACATAGCCGTTTTCAATGGCCCAGACTAGAAAATCACGGTCCTCCTTGGTACGGATCGGCGGGTTGACCCGATAGTCACTGTCAGTAAACCACAAATGATGGGGCGCTACCTCGCAGGTCACCGGCGCCTTGGCAATCTTGGCGCAAATCACCTCATTCATCGCTTCTTTGGTGGAAACATGGCACATATGAAGCCGCGCGTCCAAATATTTTGCCAGATGAATATGCTGTGCGGTGGCGATGTTCTCCGCCAGCCGGTAATCGTAAGGGGAAATCTCCATATCCTCTGCGTGGGAAAGAATGGTCAGCCCCTTTTCTTTGGCGATTTTCATGGCCTGGGCCATTACATGATTGGACATGACCCCTTTTCCGTCCTCGGAAATGAGCTTTACCGTGTCGTCCAGTTCCTTTAAATGTTCCACGGTCCGCCCGTCAAAATTTTTCGTCACCGACACGCACTGGTGTACATCCACCAGGCCCATCGCTTCCGCCTTTTCGCGCACATATCGAACCGTTTCCATATCGCTGCACACCGGATTGGTGTTGGCCATCAGGTTCACCGCGGTGTATCCGCCCTTGGCCGCCGCCCGGCATCCGGTTTCGATATCCTCTTTTTGGGTAAAGCCAGGGTCGCGGAAATGGCAGTGCAGATCCACAAAAGCGGGCATCAGCGTCAGACCGGCAGCGTCGATCACCTCGCCGGCGCAATCCAGCCCCTTTCCGACAGCGGCGATCTTCCCGTCCTTCACCAGCAGGTCGGCCCATACCTCGGCCGCCGCATCGACCAGCTTCGCGTTTTGAATCAGAAGTTCCATACTTTCCTCCTGTTCTCTCTTTTATGCTTCAATGGTCGCATCGCAATACTCGCAGACCTTGCCGCCCTCTTTTACCCGAATGGGCAGCGTCAGGTCCAGATTGGACACGCACTTCGGATTTTTGCAGTGGACCGTCCCGTTGGGACGGGGGTTAACACAGGTTTTTTCGAACATTTTCGCGCCGCACACGGAAGGGTATCCCTCTTGTCCGCCCAAAAGGCTTAAAATCAGCGCCATGCGCACATACATGCCATACTGCGCCTGTACAAAATAGCAGGCCCTTGGGTCCTCGTCCACCGCGCCGGTAATCTCGGTGACGATGGGCATCGGGTGCAGGACGATCATATCTTCTCTGGCATTTTGCATTTTTTGCGTGTCCAGAATATAACTGTCTTTCAGCCGCAGATATTCCTCCTGAGAGGCAAACCGTTCCCGCTGAATCCGGGTCATATAAAGGATATCCACCTGGCGGATCGCGTCGTCCAAATCCGGGTTCAGCGTATAAGAACAGCCCGGCGCTGCTTCAATTTCCCGGATCACATAGTCCGGCACTCTCAGTTCTTCCGGCGAGATCAGCACAAAATGGATGTTTTCATACCGGCACATGGCGTGGATCAGCGAATGGACCGTGCGCCCGTATTTCAAATCGCCGCACAGCCCGATGGTCAAATCATGGAAACGTCCTTTTTTGGTGCGGATGGTATAAAGGTCGGTCAGCGTCTGGGTGGGATGCTGGTGCCCGCCGTCCCCCGCGTTGATGACCGGGATAAAAGAATGCAGCGCCGCCACGTGAGCCGCTCCCTCGGCCGGGTGCCGGATCACTGCGATGTCCGCGTAGCAGCCAATCATCCGAATGGTATCGGCAATGCTTTCTCCCTTTGCCGCCGAGCTGGACGCCGGGTCTGCAAAGCCCAGGACCTTGCCGCCCAACCGTTCCATTGCCGCTTCAAAGCTTAAGCGGGTCCGGGTAGATGGCTCAAAGAACATGGTCGCCAGAATTTTACCCACGCAGCTGCGGGCATATTTTTCCGGTCTGGCGATGATGTCGTCGGTAAGTCGGAACAGATCTTCCAGCTGCTCCACCGTAAAATCGGTGGGATAGATCAAATTCTTTCCTGTCAGCATACAAACGCTCCTTTTCCCTGTTTTCATTTTTATTCCAAAAACGAACCGGCAGACAGAATCTCTCCGCTTTTTCCAAAACGCCGGGATCTTTTCATAAAAAAAGCTTTCCTATTTAAAATAGGAAAGCCAAATCACCGAAAAAGAGGGAAACGTCCCCCATGCTGCCGAGCGAAGGCCAAAACAGAAGAAACACCGCTGCCGGGGAGTCATATTTCTTCATGCCAAACGCCCGCGCCATCATCCTGGGACCTCCTTGCTTCGTTGTGAATCCAAAATTTTTTCAATTATATCATTCCTCAAAGGATTCGTCAATGCTCTTTTTTACAAAATTTCCGTCTCATCTTCCCAGCGGACTTTTCGTCTGTTTCAAAGGCCTTCTGCCTTTCCTTTTTTCAAAATCCGGACCGCCTTTGCCCGCAAAATCCCATTTTCAAATTCCAATGAAAAAGGCGCGGAGAAATCATTTCCCCGCGCCGAAAGGTCTTCTTTTTATTTGATGACTTCCATGCCGCCCATATACATTCTCAGCGCTTCGGGGATGTTGACCGACCCGTCGGCATTGAGGTTGTTTTCCAAAAAGGCGATGAGCATTCTCGGCGGCGCCACAACGGTATTGTTAAGCGTATGAGCAAAATAGTTGCCCTTTTCTCCCTTAATCCGGATACCCAGCCGGCGGGCCTGCGCGTCGCCCAGATTCGAACAGCTTCCCACCTCAAAGTATTTTTTCTGGCGGGGGCTCCAGGCCTCCACGTCGATGCTCTTGACCTTCAGGTCGGCCAGGTCGCCGGAGCAGCATTCCAGCGTGCGCACCGGGATGTCCAGCGTGCGGAAAAATTCCACGGTATAGCTATACAGCTTTTTAAACCACTCCATGCTTTCTTCCGGCTCACAAATGACAATCATTTCCTGCTTTTCAAACTGATGAACCCGGTACAGACCCCTTTCCTCAATGCCATGGGCGCCAACCTCTTTGCGGAAGCAGGCGGAATAGCTGGTCAGGGTCTGCGGGAGCTGCTCTTTCTTCAGGGTGGTGTCAATGAATTTGCCGATCATGGAATGTTCGCTGGTTCCAATCAGATACAGATCTTCGCCCTCGATCTTGTACATCATGTTCTCCATCTCGGCGAAGCTCATAACACCCGTCACCACATTGCTGCGGATCATGAAGGGCGGTACACAGTAAATAAAGCCTTTATTGATCATAAAATCTCTGGCGTAGGACAAAATCGCCGAATGCAGGCGGGCGATATTTCCCATCAGATAATAAAAGCCATTGCCGCTGGTTTTTCTGGCGCTGTCCAGATCCACGCCGCTGAGCCGTTCCATAATATCCACATGGTACGGCACCTCAAAATCCGGGACTTTCGGCTCCCCGAAACGTTCTACCTCCACATTTTCGCTGTCATCCTTGCCGATCGGAACCGAATCGTCAATAATATTGGGAATGACCAGCATCCGTTTGCGGATCTCGCCCTGCAGTTGGGTTTCCTTGGCCTCGAGTTCCTCCAGCTTGGGCCCAATGCTGGCCACCAGCCGCTTGGCCTCCTCCGCTTCTTCCTTTTTCCCCTGGGCCATCAGCGCGCCGATCTGCTTGCTGGATACGTTGCGCTGGTTGCGCAGAGAATCTGCCTCGGTCGCCGCCGCGCGCAGCTGGCCATCCAGTTCGAGCACCTCGTCCACCAGCACGAGTTTTTCATCCTGAAATTTCTTTTTGATGTTTTCCTTGACCAATTCCGGATTGGTCCGGATCAAACGAATGTCGATCATTTTTCAAAATCCTCCTTCAAAACAAAAAAGGAATCTTCCGCCCCTTTCCTATGGGACGAAAAATTCCGCGTTGCCACCCAAATTGCCGCACAAGCCTGTCCGGCCTCTTATTGGTACGATATAGGGTACCGCCCTCCGACTCTTCGCCGGCCGCTCGGAAAGTGGACCGGACAGCCTCGCTGCCGGACTTGCACCACCCGCCGGCTCTCTTAAAAACTGCGCTGACCTTCGTTTTCCTCAAATGCGTCGCATTTCAAATTTGAATGGATTATAGCACATTCTTTTTGCAAATGCAAGCAAAAGCATTCCAATTTCAAAAAGAAAGGAGGATTTTAAAAAAATCGCACAAAATGTGTTTCCATTATGAAAAAACTGTAAATATTAGCACTCTCTCATTGACAGTGCTAATATTTTGAGCTATACTGAGGACGTACCAAAGGAAAAGGGAAAGGACCCCGATCCAGTAGGCATGAAAAGCAATATGAAACGGAGGAATGACTTATGATGCCTAGTATTTTTGGTGAAAATATGTTTGATGATTG
The DNA here is from genome assembly GCA_051881895.1 of Oscillospiraceae bacterium. Lineage (GTDB taxonomy): Bacteria > Bacillota > Clostridia > Oscillospirales > Ruminococcaceae > UBA3818. Next base: position 3,914 of record JBJEQT010000040.1, on the reverse strand, counting down.
GTTTGATTTTCCTTTTGACCGCAGCCTTTTGAATCAGCGTAACGCTCTGTATGGCAAGCGCGAGAAAAATCTGATGAAAACCGATATCCGGGATACCGGCTCCGGTTATGAACTGGATATCGATCTTCCCGGCTTCAAGAAAGATGAAATCAAGGCCAAAGTGGAAAACGGTTATTTGACCATCCACGCCGAAAAGAGCCTGAACCAAGATGAGAAAGACGAAAAAGGCGCTTATATCCGTCGGGAACGCTATGTCGGCCAATGCAGCAGAAGCTTTTACATTGGGGAGGGCGTTGAGAAGGGCGATATCCACGCAAAATTTGAGGACGGTATTTTAAAGCTGTCTATCCCGAAAAAGGAACAGCCCAAACTGGAAGAGAACAAATACATCGCTATCGAAGGATAAGCGCAAGCAACCCGCCGAAAGGTGAGTGCAAACCAGTGTTTCGCCGCAGCGATAGCCAGCGAAAAGAATACGCCAAACAGGAAGAACGCGCCCGAACAGTCTTATGAACTGTTCGGGCGCGTTTTGTGCGGATAGCATTTTTTCCCTTTTTATGATATGCTTGAAAAAGGAATCTATGCGTTTTGGCTTTACAAAATCGGCCCGGCCGTTTGCTCATCCCGAATCACTTTGTCTGCCCCCGCGCCGGCACTTTGCCCTGCAAAAACGATTTTTACGCAATTGCTTACCCCTTTGTCAGCGCAGTCAAAATAGCTGCAATGACCGTCGCAGCCCATCGGCCATTTTATCATTTTAACAAGGAGGCTTCCTTTTGGCAAAACACGAATTTGGCATCATGCCCCAACCGCCGCAAAAAGGAATTCGGTATGATAACTATGAGCCGCAGAAATATCATTGTATCTCGGTAAATGACGATGATCTGGAAAACATCGTTACGCAATTTGACGAGATTGATTTTTTCTGGCACACCCCTGACGTCCCACAAAAAGGGATTGATTATTGCGGAATCACCCTCATTCCGCCAACATCCATACCGGCGTTCCTGTCCGTCATCCAAAACAGACATGGATTGTCGCAGCTGGAATCGCTTTTGCAAAACGCGCTTCGCGAAGGCAAGTGGGTCATCCACTACGGTCTGTAAAAATCAGCACCCCCTTTTGACAGGTCCCTCGGGCGCAGGCTTTTTTGCTTCTTCTTCCGATTGCGCGGCGCCCACAAAAAGGGTATACTGATTTCAGCAAAGGAGGTGTAGTTATGTCAAACGCTGTTGAGCTGCAGGTGATCGCCCATATTCGCAGCGATTTTCCCAGCAAGTTCGGGATTCCCCGGCAAAGCGGCCTTATCGACGAATTGAAAGCGCAAATCGTTTTTGAGCCGCCATACCGCATTCCAGACGCTTTCCGTGGATTAGAGGGGTATTCCCACATCTGGGTGATTTGGCAGTTTTCGCAGGCGATACGGGAGGACTGGTCTCCTACCGTCCGGCCTCCGCGTTTGGGCGGAAATACCAGAATGGGCGTATTTGCCACCCGTTCCCCCTTTCGCCCCAATCATATTGGGTTGTCCTGCGTCCGGTTGGAAAAGGTGGATCTTCAAAGCAGCCAAGGGCCCGTACTTCATGTCGCCGGCGCCGATCTGATGGACGGAACTCCCATTTATGACGTAAAGCCTTATCTGCCCTATACCGATTCGCACCCGGATGCCAAAGGAGGCTTTTCACTTCAGCAAAGAAGCGGTGTATTACAGGTTGATTGCCCTCCTCAGCTTTTGGAGCAGGTTCCCGCCGTCCAGCGGGAAGCGCTTCTCGCCGTTTTGGCGCAGGACCCCCGACCAGCCTATCAGCATCAGGCAGATCGCGTTTACGGAATGGCATTTGCCGGGTTTGACATTCATTTCACCGTAAGCGGCGATTGTTTAACCGTATGTAGCCTGGAGCGCCGCCAGGCATGAGCCGCATCTTTTCGTGCCAGCTTGGGACCGTCCGGCATCGCAAAAAGTCCTTTTTCCTACTAAAAAGCTCGAAAATGCAAGGGCGGGCAATTTGCATGTCTTTTTATAAAATCCTGCAAATTTGTTTCTTTTTGGCGCACGCCCTGTAACATCGCGGCACGAGCTTTTATGAGCAGATGAAAAGAAAAAATTTGCCCGGCCAGCCGGGTGATCCCCAATGAAAAATCCTGGAATCGTTAGGATTCCAGGATTTTTGGCAGTATTGTAATCCGCAGCGATTTTTATCATCCGGGACTTTTTCGGGTTATGGTTCGGTTACACCAAAATTCAAAAAAGACAACCGAATAAACCCAGAATAAATAAAAATCCCGAACGCTTACGCATTCGGGATTTTGGAGCTGCTAACCAGATTTGAACTGGTGACCTCGTCCTTACCAAGGACGCGCTCTACCGACTGAGCCATAGCAGCATATGGCGACCTGGATGGGGTTCGAACCCACGACCTCTAGCGTGACAGGCTAGCGTTCTAACCAACTGAACTACCAGGCCATAGAAATCGCTGAGGAGCATCTCGTCCGCAACGTCATTCATTATAACAGCAGTTTTCGTAAATGTCAATACTTCTCTGAAAAAAGTTGTTTTTCGCCTTTTTACTCGCTTGTCTGCAGTATTATATTGACGATTCGCATGCGAGCATACTATAATTCCTTTAATAGCAAAAAGGCACTTTCGCTTTCGGGCATTTCCGCTTTTTTAAGGCCTTTGGGGAGCGCTAGGCATTCCGGCTTTTCGATGATTTTCTACCGGTCAGCCAGGAGGGAGCATCACAAATGGAAGAATTAAAAGAGACCTTATCAGCACAGGCGCAAAACTTAGGAGCAAACCTGTTCGGCGTGGCCGATCTGACTGCCGACACCCAGTGGATTCGGGAAAATTATGGCGATTTATGTGCCTCTTTTCCCCGCGCAATCTCGGTTGCGATTTTCTTTCCAAGGGAAATTATCCAGGAGCAGGCGACAGGCCCCACGCGCTCTTACAGCTATTTTTACAGCGCTATTAACCGTCAACTGGATTTGATCGGCTTTCGGCTTTCCAACATGCTGCAGCAAAAGGGATTTCGCTCTTATCCCGTCCCCACCTCTGATTACCGGCAATCGCGTCTGGTTCCGGGATTACAAGAGCAGGTCGCTTCCGAAGGGCCCGAAGGCCTTGAAAAAATGTCAACGGAACTGATGGGTATGTTCAGCCATCGGTTTGCCGCCAGCCATGCCGGACTGGGCTGGATCGGGAAAAGCTGTCATCTGATCAATCCGGAAGTGGGCCCACGTCTGCGGCTGACTACTATTTTGACCGATGCGCCGCTTTTGCCGGATCAACCGTTGGCGAACCGTTGCGGCAGCTGTACCCAATGCCGGGACGCCTGCCCTGTCCACGCGATTCAAGGGGTCCCTTTCTCTCCGGATGACGCTCCATCGGTTCGTTTTAACAAAGAAATTTGCGACCATTTTTTGGAAGATATGGCCGCCGTATTTGGTAAACACACCTGTGCAAAATGTCTCGCCGCATGTCCCTGGGGCAGCAAATAATCGGAAAATAGCTTCTGTTTTTCCGCGCTTCGAGGCAATGCTTCTTGTCTCATTTTTGCATAATGAAATTGAAAATCTTGCAAAATCAGTTCTTTTTGCATCATAAAAGAGTCTCATTTTTCCTCTTTTTTCTTGCTTTTTGTAGGTAAAACATAAAAAATCCCGTGCAAATGCACGGGATTTTTTAGTCAGCAAGTAGTAGAACTGGCGATTAAGCGTTAGCAGCCAAGAACTCGTCTCTCTGACGGTTCCACTCTTCCATGTATTTGTCCAGACCGCCGTCTTTCAGCTTCTGAACAAAATCTTCGTACTCAGCTTCCGTGTTAGCGCCGAACTGACCGAGGTTGAAGGAAGCTTCGTTCTCGGTTACCAGAGCGGAGATAACTGCCCACTCAGCGGAAACAGGAGCATAG
>JBJEQT010000039.1:0-4312 GCA_051881895.1 Oscillospiraceae bacterium | reverse complement strand
AATATTTTTTCTATTATAGCATAGTGCATACATAAAAATCAAGCAACAGCACGATTGACAGAATGAAAGAAGCTCCTGAGAAGCTGTAACTTCTCAGGAGCTGTGTGAAACAGGGAATTATGCGATTTTTTAGTCCTTGCACCATTTTCGCGCCGATTGGTGTCAATCTGGTGTTAAACCGTACTTTTTCACCGTTCGTAAAGTCCAAAAACACTGCATTTACAAAGGTTTTATTTGTCCAAAGGTTTCATTGTGGGGAACAAAATCACGTCCCGGATGCTGTCCGAACCTGTCAGCAGCATCACGCAGCGGTCGATGCCCATACCCATGCCGCCGGTAGGAGGCATGCCGTATTCCATCGCTGTCAGGAAATCTTCGTCCAGCATTTCGGTTTCGTCGTCGCCCCGCTCCCGCTGCTCCAGCTGTTTTTCAAAGCGGTACCGCTGATCGATGGGATCGTTGAGTTCCGAATAAGCGTTTGCCATTTCGCTGTGGCAGATGAACAATTCAAACCGCTCGGTCAAACGCGGGTCTTCGGGGCTGCGCTTGGTCAGCGGAGAAACCTCTACCGGATACATAGTGATAAAGGTCGGCTGGATCAGTTTTTCTTCTACCTTCTGATCGAAGCAGGCATACAGCGCATTACCCCAGGTTTTTTCCGCCGCTTCCGGCAGTTCCACCCCGATTGCTCTTGCCGCTTCCACCGCTTGGGCATCATCAGAAATCGCGCCAAAATCCACGCCGGCATATTCTTTTACCGCGTCCACCATGGTCAGGCGGCGCCAGCCGGGCGTTAAGTCCACTGTTTCGCCCAGCCATTCGACCTGGTAGCTGCCGTGCAGTTCCATTGCGGCGGAAGAAAGGATCCCCTCCGCGATATCCATCATCGTATGGAAATCAGCATATGCCTGATACAATTCCACCGTTGTAAATTCGGGATTGTGTTTGGTGTCCATTCCCTCGTTGCGGAAGATACGCCCAATTTCGTAAACCCGGTCCATTCCGCCGATAATCAAACGCTTCAGCGGCAGCTCCGTGGCGATGCGCATATACATATCCAGATCCAGCGTGTTGTGGTGGGTGATAAACGGGCGAGCCGCCGCGCCGCCGGCAATGGTGTTCAGCACCGGCGTTTCCACCTCGATATAGCCCCGCTCATCCAAATAACTGCGCATATGCCGAATGAATTTCGAACGCATGACAAAAGCTTTTTTCACATTGGGGTTCACGATCAAATCCACATACCGCTGACGATACCGCAGCTCGGTATCTTTCAGGCCATGCCATTTTTCCGGCAGCGGAAGCAAAGATTTGGACAGCAGCTTCACCTCATCGGCTTTTACAGAAATCTGCCCTTTCTGGGTACGGAACACCTCTCCCTTAATGCCAATGATATCCCCAATATCATATTTTTTAAACCACTCATACTCCTCATCGCCCAAATGGTCTTTCCGCACATATGACTGGATACGCCCGCTCTGGTCCTGGATGTCGATAAAGCCGGCTTTACCCATACCGCGTTTGGAAAGAATACGCCCCGCGACGGAAACATGTTTTCCCTCATATTCGTCGAATTTTTCATTGATGTCTTTCGCGTAAGCGTCCACATCATAAGTAGTCTCTTCAAAAGGATTCCGTCCAGCCTGCTGCAGTGCGGCTAATTTCTCCCGCCGAATCCGCAGGATTTCGGACAATTCCGCCTCCGGCTGCTGTGCCTGCGGCATCGTGTTCTGCTCGTCCATTTTTCTGACCTCCAAATGCGTTTGCATCGCATAGTTTCTAATATGTGATATTTTAACATAAGTCCCGTCAGCCTGTAAAGGCGAAATCCTGAAAATCTCCGTATGGTTTGGCCTTCCCTTTTGGGCATTCTTGCCTATTGAAAGCCGACTTTGCGCTTTATCTGCCGCAAACGCTCTTCCTTGTGAGAAAAGCCAAGGGGGCAGACGGCAGCAAAAAGCCGGTACATTCCAATCGCATGTACCGGCTTTCGAAAAAACTTTTCCCTGGCGCCTCCTCGTTATAAAGAGGAAGCGGGATATCGTCCATCAACTGATATCCTTTTTGCGGTATTGGAGAAACGCAATTGCGATTCCGGCTATCATAAATACGATACCCGCGGCAAGATACGGCATTTCAATCGCGCCGTTTGAAATGATGTCTGCGCCTTCCGTATACCCGAACGGCGTAATATATTTGAGAAATTTTGCATTTTCCGTCAAATTGGAAATAATATTGAGAAAATACAGCAAAACAGCAATGCCCAGCCCTATTCCCAATCCATTCCCTCTCAAAAACGCCGAAATGCCAAAGGTAACGGCAGAGATCTCTATCTGCATAATAAAATAGGAGAGAAACAGCAGAGACATGGTTTTGACATCCGCGCTTTCCCCAATGGCGAGGACAGAAAGAACGGTAACAAGCACCGATACCAGATTCAAAACCACAATCTGCGCAAAAACAGCCAAAAGTTTCTCCGCCAGCACTTTTTCTCTGGAGACCGGATGCGTCAACAAAAATTCAGCGGTATGCTCTTTTTCCTCCTTTGCGAGAGAGGAAATGCCGAGAGTTGCCGCAAACAATGCGCCGCCGAGTCCCAGAACATTGCCGCACTCAACGCCGAAGAAGCCGATGAAAGTACCAAAATTGATTCTGTCCATGCCGAACGCTTCGGAAAACGATCCCATTTCGGCAAACATCGTGCTGATGCCATCCATCTGCGTTTTCATTTCGGGATAAATCAGAACGCAGATACCAAGCATAAACGCAATCGCACAGGACCAAACCAGGAGAGACTTTTGTCCTCTTTTCAGTTCATGAAAGAAAATCGACATTTCAGTTTTCCTCCTTCGCGTAATAGTGCATAAAGACCTCCTCCAGGTCCGGATCGGTAACCGTAAAATCTTCAAACGAAAGATCGGCAAGGGAGGTCAATAATTGCTTCGGGCTTCCGCTGTAAAGGAAGCTGACCGAACCGTTTTCCGCTGTGATGTTTTTTGCGTCAGGAATCTCAGGTACGCGCTCTGCGCCCTGCAAAGTGACGCGTTTGACCCCGGTGTGTCCAAGCTTTTCCACGCTGTCCGAAACAAGGATCTCCCCATCGCGAATGACAGCGGCGTGCTTACAGTACCGGCTGATTTCCGATAAAACATGCGAGGAAAGAAATACCGTTGCCCCCTCCTGATTGCGTTCGGTAAGCAGTTCATAAAACTCCTTCTGCATCAGCGGGTCCAAACCGCTTGTGGGCTCATCCAAAATATACAGCTTCGGTTTATGCTGAAGTGCGCAGACAATTCCCACCTTTTTTCTGTTGCCGAGCGATAATTCATCCACACGTCGGGAAATGTCCAATTCCAGCCTCTCACAAAGTTTTCCCGCTTCCTCCTTGCAATCCTTTTGATGCAGTTTGGCGGAGTAGGAAAGAATGTCCCGAACACGCATTCCGCTGTAAAACATCGCTTCGGACGGCAAATACCCTACCTGAGACAATATGTCGATCCGGTTTTGCGAGATGCTCTTGCCAAGCACTGCCGCACTGCCGCTCGTGGGGAAAATCAATCCCAAAAGGGTGCGGATCGTGGTGGATTTTCCCGCTCCGTTCGGACCGATAAATCCAAAAAAATCGCCCTCTTCTACCGAGAGATTGACGTTGGTAATGCCGCGGGATTTACCGTAGAATTTTGTTAATTGATTTGTTTCAATCGCTTTCATATGATACCTCCACATGGATGTATTGCACTTTAAAAAACAGAATACGTCATATCCGGGATACAGCAAAACAAGTGATGGTTTTGCCGCTGTTTTTTACGATTTGTATCGAAACAGTATCCTTTGGCCCGCCATCAAAAGGCAAAAGAAAAAAGCTTCGCAAACTGACCGATCAGCTTGAAAAGCTCTTAAAATAAGAATCATTCGCTTGGCCGGCCAGATATTGATTCTTTCGGAATGAGTTGCAAAAAGCGTGGCAAACCTTTTTCTTTGTTATCAGTATAACAAATCGCTTTTTAATAATCAACGATACAGAAAAATCTTTTACTACAGCGGTAAAGCGATTAACAGCCGGATCCCTTGCTGTGGAATCCGGCTGTTTCAAACGTTCAGCCTGGAGAAACTGCTGTTGCTCCGGCATGATTTTTTTACTTTTTTCTCAGTACAATCGCAATAAAATTCAGATATTTTCCGCCGCCGGCCTCCATTGATTTTCTGTCGCCAACGGCATACTTGTTGTCTTGCTTTAACCAATCCGCCCATACCTCTTCGTTGCTCTGCATCTCTTGAACGGCAACGACTTCCGCATCCTTGCTTTTGCCGG
>JBJEQT010000038.1:0-4321 GCA_051881895.1 Oscillospiraceae bacterium | reverse complement strand
ATATTTACTGCAAGTGTTTTTCCGCAATCCCATTGCAGGACCTTTTGTATTGGGCATTTCATCCGGTGCAAAAATGGTCGTTAGTATTACGCTGATATTCCTTGCGGGATATTTGGGAAATATCAGCTCTTTCGCATTAATTGTCGCTGCTTTTTTGGGTTCCCTTTTTATTACATCCATTGTTTTGTTGTTTTCACAGAAAGTGCAAAACATGTCAATGCTGCTGGTTGTTGGCATTATGGTCAGTTATATCTGCGGAGCGGTGACAGATTTCTGCATTACCTTTGCCAATGATCACGATGTAATCAATCTGACCAACTGGTCTATGGGAACATTTTCCGGCGCAAACTGGGATCATGTCAAAACCGCTCTATTGCTGTGTATACCGGGCATACTTCTGTCTTTTTTGCTTTCCAAGCCCATCGGGGCCTACTCGCTGGGCGAAAGATATGCTAAAAGCATGGGGATTCAGGTAAAGCCTTTTCGTATTATGTTGATTTTACTGTCCAGTATGCTGTCGGCCTGTGTAACGGCACTCGCCGGCCCGATTTCCTTTGTGGGTATCGCTGTTCCGCATATTACCCGGACATTGCTCAAATCATCCAAGCCGGCATATGTAATTCCTTCGGCTTTTCTTTGCGGAGCGGTATTCTGTGTGTTCTGCGATTTGCTTGCAAGGACAGTATTTTCTCCCACCGAATTGGCAATCGGCACGGTAACTTCCTTTTTTGGCGCGCCTGTTGTCATTTATATGATGGTAAAACGCCGCCGAACGCAGGAGGAGTAAAATGGGTCAATATTTTAAAACAGAAAACCTTGCCGTCGGCTACAACGGAAAGGTTTTAATCCACGATATCAATTTTGAATTGGAAAAAGGAAAAATTCTGACACTAATCGGTCCAAACGGCGCGGGGAAATCTACAATTTTAAAATCAATTTCCAAGCAGTTGGAGCCTATTTGTGGTACTATCTATATCGGAGAGCAGGAACTTTCTTCCTGGTCTTCGAAAGAAATGGCAAAGCAAGTCGCCGTGGTTTTGACCGATAGAATTCGTCCGGAATTGATGAGCTGTGCAGAAGTTGTAGCGATGGGGCGGTATCCTTATACCAACTTATTTGGCAAAATGACTCCACAAGACACCGCCGCAGTTCAAGATGCATTGGAACGGGTACATGCTCTTGACCTCGCGGAAAAGGATTTTACAACGCTGTCAGATGGCCAAAGGCAGCGGATTATGCTGGCTCGGGCCATTTGCCAGGAACCGGAAGTCATTATTTTGGATGAGCCTACCGCATACCTGGATATCCGATATAAAATGGAGCTTTTGGATATTCTTCGGGAAATGGCGCAAAGAAATATTACCATTATTATGTCCCTCCATGAAATCGATTTGGCAATGAAAATTTCCGATTATCTTCTTTGTGTGAAAGGAGACACTGTTGAAGCTTATGGTTCGCCGGAAGCCATACTGAAAGGCCATGCAATCGAAGAGTTGTACAATATGCAATATGGCTCCTATAACCTGCTGTTCGGCAGCATAGAACTGGCAAAGCCACCGGGCGATCCCAAAGTATTCGTCGTAGCCGGCAATGGCTGTGGTATTCCTTTCTATAGGGCGCTGCAAAAGAAAAAGATCCCCTTTGCGGTTGGAATCCTGTTTGAAAATGATGTGGATTATCAGGTGGCGCGAGAACTAAGCGGCCACGTAGTCGTCTCTCCTGCTTTTGAAGCAATCACCGAAGAACTGCTGCAAAAAGCCGCCTCATTTTTACTGCAGTGTGAAGTAGTAATCGATGCCGGAACGAATATCGGAACTTTTAACCAGGCAAACGCTAAGCTCTTGGAACTGGCGAAAAAAAACAATATCCCTGTTTATCGTACCTGTGCGCCGTGAAACCATATTTTATCCTCTTTTCACTCACCTTTGCACTAAATCCTGTTGAAAGGAGAAACATCCTCCATGATTGACACGACCCCACCTTTAGATAAGGAAAAACAGACTTCCGCAATTTTGCCGGGAAGAGATTCTATCGTCCGCCTAGGAGAAAGATATACCATAAAGGATGGAAAAAAGCTCCGCCTTGGATATACCACCGGTTCCTGTGCCGCGGCAGCTGCGAAAGCTGCTGCGTGGATGCTGCTGACAGGCAGAAAAAAAGAGAGGATCCTCTTGGATACGCCCAAAGGAATCACGTTGGATCTACCTGTATTGCAGATTGAAAGAGGAGTGGGCAGCGTTTCCTGTGCCATTGAAAAAGATAGCGGAGATGATCCGGATGCAACAAATGGCACACTCATTTTTGCAGCAGTCTCTTATCTGGAATCGCCGGAAATCATCATCGACGGCGGCGCAGGTGTCGGACGTGTTACAAAACGGGGCTTGGATCAACCTGTGGGCGCGGCTGCCATCAACTCTGTTCCCCGCCGCATGATTCGGGAGAATCTGGAGGAAATCTGCAGGATGACGGATTATCACGGTGGGCTTTCGGTGACCATTTCGGTACCGGAGGGAGAAGAAATTGCGAAGAAAACCTTTAATGCGAGGCTGGGGATTTTAGGCGGTATCTCTATTTTGGGCACTACGGGAATTGTGGAACCCATGAGCGAACAGGCATTGATAGACACAATCCGAGTAGAACTTCACCAACGCCGGGTGAATGGAGCCGATTATGTGTTGCTGACCCCTGGCAACTACGGATTTGACTACATTCAGCAGAATATCAACATAGATCCAACTGCCGCTGTGATGACTTCCAACTTTGTAGGTGATGCGCTGGATATCTGTAAAGAACTTGGGTTTCGGGGCGCTCTGCTGATTGGCCATATCGGCAAGCTGGTAAAAATCGCAGGCGGTATGCTGAATACACATTCCAAATATGGCGATTGCCGTATGGAGATTCTGGCAGCGTATGCCGGAGCATCCGGCTTGGATGCGTCTTCTGTTTCCGACATACTGTCATGCGCGACCTGCGACGATGCGATTCGTATTTTGGACGAATCGGGAGCGCGGGAAAAGACCTTGGAACGTCTGTCCGAACGAATCTCGTTTATTATGAATAATCGCGTGAACGGAGCAATCAAAACAGGCGCAATACTTTTTTCCAAACAATACGGGCTTTTATGCGAAACAAAATGTGCTCGATTGTTATTGCACGAAATAACGGAGGAATGATTTTATGGTCCATTTTGTTGGAGCCGGCTGCGGTGCTGCTGATCTGATCACGATGAGAGGTGCGCGGATGCTGGGAGAAGCGGATGTTGTAATTTACGCCGGTTCTTTAGTCAATCCGGAATTGCTTACCTATACAAAAAAAGGTTGCGAGATTTATGACAGCGCTAAAATGACATTAGAACAGGTCATTGAGGTCATACAGGCAGCCGAAGCCCATGGAAAAAACACGGTACGTCTTCACTCCGGTGACTCCAGCGTTTATGGCGCTGTTCGGGAACAGTTCGACGAACTGGAGCAGTTGGAAATTGACTACGACGTCTGCCCCGGCGTCAGTTCTTTTTGCGGAGCTGCCGCATCTTTGAAAACAGAGTACACCTTACCGGGGGTGAGCCAAACGGTTATTATCACCCGGGCGGCTGGACGGACGCCAGTGCCTGATCGGGAATCGATTCGGTCGTTGTCTGCTCATCAGTCTACTATGGTCCTTTTTCTCAGCACTTCTTTGACCCAAAAGCTGCAGGAGGATCTTCTGGCCGGCGGATATCCAAAAAACACACCGGTGGCAATCGTGTACAAAGCCACTTGGCCGGAAGAGAAAATTTTTCGCTGCACAGTGGATACTCTGCATGAGACTGTTGCCGGAAATGAGCTGACCAAAACCGCGTTGATCATCGTCGGGAATTGTATGGGAGACGAGTATCTTCGCTCCTTATTGTATCATCCCGGTTTTTCTACCGAATATCGAGAGGCGATAAAATGAAAATCGCAATATTTGCTTACAGCCGGCAAGGCTGCAAAACCGCAAGAACTGTTATGGAGCACTTCAAAGCCGCGGAAATCCGCGCATTTACCAAGGAACGGTTTGGGGAAAGCGGATTTCAGCCGCTGCGCCAACCATCTTCCCTCTTTTACGGATCTATATTTGAATGGGCGGATACAATGATTTTTATTGGCTCCTGCGGCATTGCCGTGCGGGAAATATCACCCCATATCCGCGACAAAAGATCCGATCCCGCAGTAATCGTCGTAGATGAATTGGCTCACTTTACGATTTCTCTTCTTTCCGGGCACATCGGAGGCGCCAACGCTATAGCGTCGAAATTGGCAAAAAGTTTGGGCTCCATTCCTGTCATTACGACTGCCTCCGA
>JBJEQT010000037.1:0-4345 GCA_051881895.1 Oscillospiraceae bacterium | reverse complement strand
AAAGATGTTCGATGCCCCTGTTGAAAAGGAACTGGAAGTAACCTGGATGGAAGACTTTATGCGCGCGCCGATGCTGTTTGCGGCGGTAAGCGGCAATGAGGAAATCGCGGGCTATATCGAATTGAATCTGGAACGCTGGAATAACCGGATGCGGGTGGCCAATCTGTTCGTGGAGGAGCCATTTCGGGGAACCGGAGCGGGAACGGCGCTGATGGAGCATGCCGCTGCGGTGGCCCAAAAGGCCGGCGCCCGGATGCTGGTGCTGGAGACCCAAAGCTGCAATATGCCGGCGATCCGGTTTTATCTGTCCCGGGGATTCGCCATCGGTGGGCTGGATCTGTTCCACTATTCCAACGAGGATTTGCAAAAACATGAAATCCGCATCGAGATGATGCGGATGGTGGAAAGCATCAACGCTCCGTGATAGAAGACAGCCCTCTGTGTAAAACGATACCGGCCCCGGCAATTCAGAAAAAATGTTTTGCGGGGCGAAAAATCAGGAGAAGAAAAATGGAAATACAACACAGAATTGACTGTCACACCCATATTGTAAACAGGCAGATCAAGGATGCTTATTATCAAAATGCCGGGGAATACGCGGTTATTATGGAATTTTTGCCCCAATTTGCCAGTGAGGAAATGCCGGACGAGTCCTGGCAGATCGCCGCGGCGGATGAGCGGTTGTTTTTGTCCCCCTGCATCGACATTCATCAGGATATCCCGGCCCAATTGGCGGTAATTGAGGAAAAAATGCTGGCCAGACCGGAATGCGGCGTGGTAGGCCTGAAGATTTTTCTGACCTATCAAAAAGGCCGGGCGGACGACGAAAAAATGATGTGTATTTACGATTTTGCCCGCCGGTACGGGCTGTCTGTCACCTATCATACAGGGCTGCCTTCGCTGCACCTCCCTACCGATGACGACATGGAGGGCTCCAGCGCGAAATATGTGCGCAACGCGGCGATCGCCTATCCCGATGTCAATTTTATCGTCGCCCATCTGGACGACCCGCGCTTTGACGAATGTATCGAGGCCATGCACGGGCTGCCCAACATGTACAGCGATTTCAGCGGAACGTTCGAACCGGGCGCCAGCGCCATGGAGGATATTGAACAGACCATCCAGGCATATGACCGCGCCATTCATCTGTATCCCGACGCTTACCGGCAGATCCTTTACGGAACGGATTTTTGTCCGCCCATTGCGCTGTCGGCCTTCGATGAGTATGATGAGACCATCCGCAAGATTTTTACCCCGGACCAGTTTGAGGACATTTATTGGAACAATCCATTGCGGGCATTTCCGAAAATTGCCGAAAATCTCCGCGAGAAAGGAATTATGAAATAAGATGAATCAAAAAACGAAATTGGAAAAATGGAAGAGCTTTTTAAAATCTTTTACCCCGTACCAGATCGGATATCTGGCAACGGTGCTGGTGCTTGCCGCCGTGGTGACGATCTTTTTCCCCGAAATGATGCTGGAAAGTACCGGAGGCGTACTCCTCATCGCCTGCTCGGTGATCAACGTGATTGCAAACCCGGTTTGTGAACTTCTGATTTCCAAGCAGAGCAAATGGAACTTTATTGTGGACCTTGTTTTTATTGAGGGGACCTATGTGGTGCTGGCGCTGGCGTTGGGCTGGTATACCCTGGCCGTGACCTGTATCTTTTTCTGGATCCCGATCGATATCGTCAGCTTTATCCGCTGGAGCAAACACCCCGACGCCAAGGACGAGAATCTAACGCAGGTAAAATCCCTCGGCTGGAAAAAAGCAATTCTGGTTATGGCGCTGGTCATCGCCTTCAGCCTGGTGGCCGGTTCGATCACCATGAACATTCCCGGCGCGGAATCTTCTTATCTGGAAGCGTTTGCCTCGGCAATTGGTATGGTAAACGGCGTTTTGCTGCTGCTGCGGTACAGTGAACAGTGGTACGCCTGGTTTATCACGACGATACTGTATATCATCATGGATATTTCTGCCGGCGCTTACGGGCTGCTGATCGATGACTTCGCCATGCTGATCAATACCATTTACGGTACCATCAGATGGTTCTTGTACGTACAAAAGGAAAAGAAGATGAAACAAGCGATTGCCGCACAGATTGCCGCCCAGTCAGAAGAGGCCTGATCGCAGGCAAAAAAGGTTTTGCAGTGAAAAAAGCTTCTGGAAAGACATCGTCTTTCCAGAAGCTTTTTCGTTATATGCAGCTTAAGGCCAACAAAGCGCAGGCCATATCAGCCTTTTTTGCGGCCCCCGGCAAAATAGACATGGCAGCCGAACGGGGAGAAGCGCAGTCCGCTGACCGAAGGGGCGGTGGCATAGTAGGATGTCTCGTAAAAAAGCGGCAAAACAATACCGTTTTGGGTCAGAAGCTGCTCGGCAGAACGGTAAGCAAAGAGGACGCCGTCGGCAGTGGAGGCGGTTTGGGCTCCGTTCAGGTATCCGGCCAGCCGGTCGTTTTGCCAGCCGGTAAGCGATTCACTTCCGCACAGCTGTGACAATACCGCTTCCGGGCTGTCATAAGCCGCCTTGACCGAACAAAGGGCCAGATCGTAGTCGCGGCTGGCAATGCGCACTTCTAACTGAGACTGTTCCAGCGGCTCGATATTGATGAAAACGCCCAGCGTATCCAGCCACTGGCGCTGCAGTTGGCTCAAAAGCAGAGGAATCCCGCCAGAATCAGGGCAGATCAGCGTAAGAGACGGGGGAGCATCCTCCTCCAATTCCCGCAAGCCGATTTGAAACAGCTCGGCGGCAGTATACGAAAGCGCATCCAATCCGTCGGACTCTCCCGCCCGTTCCCGGTAGGAAACGCCGCCGATCGTCACGGCAGGCGGGACCGGCATAAAAGCGATTTGCTGGTTTTGCGCCAGATAAGCGGAAAGGTCTTCCCGGTCGATGGCGGCGGCCAGCGCCTGGCGGATGGACAGGTTAGCGAGAGCGGGCCTGTCAAGATTGGGCAGGATTGCCCAGAGAATATTGGAAAATTGTACCGTTTCGTACGATTCTTCCAGAAGTTCCAAATCAGAAAAAGAAACCGCCGCCGCATCCACAGCGCCGTCTGTCAGGCGGGACAGATCGTTTTCTCCCTGGATGTACAGCCGGAACGCAGAGGGGATTACTTCATCCCGGGCATAATAATGGGTATTTTTGCGCATATGGATATATTTTCCTTCTGACCAGTTATAGATGGAAAACGGGCCGTTAAAGAGCATGAATTCATCCGACACGCCGTATTTCCCACGGGAGGCACGGAAAAAGTCTTCGTTACAGGGAAGTGACGCGGGCGTGGTCAAAAGGGAAAGAAACGTGGGATTCGCGGTTTCCAGAGAAAAGACCAGCGTACGTTCATCCCGAGCGCTTACACCGATATTCCGAACGGTTCCCTCTCCGGACAAGGCGGCAGCGGCGCCGCGGATACAGGTGAAATTGGAAGCAAAGGGTGATTGGGTCTGCGGGTCCAGCAGGCGCTGAAAAGCAAATTGAAAGTCATAAGCGGTAACCGGCGTTTCCCCGTCTGACCAGAGCATCCCCTCCCGCAGCAGAAACGTATAGGTCAACCCGTCGGGAGAAACGGTGTAGCTTTCGGCGGCGGCTTCCACCGGGTTTTGATTTTCGTCCATCTTCAAAAGGCCTTCCATGGTGTTGAGCAGGATGAGATACTGCTCGTCGGAGGAGGCGGTCTGCGGGTCCAGGGAGGACGGCTCCAAAAGAATGTCCAGCCGGAATACCTGACCGGCGGTCTTGTCGCCGCAGCCGCCCAACAGGACGGCAAGCATCAAAAACACCGCTGCCAAGCGGCAAAAACGGTTCGGCATCCAACCCCCTCCTTTCGGTTTGCCTTTTCGTTGTAGAAAACGAGCGCTGTGCTCAAAAGCTGTCAGCGCCCGCAAATTTCACATTCATTATATCGGATTTGATTTGGAAAAAAAGGTCCCGCGGAAAAAGTTCGTAAATTTTTCATATTTCTTATCCAAATACTGTAAAACCTTTCAGAAAAAGGATTTTGCCTGCACCGAAAGACGTTTTATCCCCGGCCGGCAAGCAGGAATAATCCGTACAGCACCGGTTGATGGACCAGATAAATCACCAGGCTGTGCCGCCCCAAAAAGGCCAGCGGCCGGCAGCGTGAGCGAAGCAGCGCCGGCTGCTCGGCGTGGCTGACCAGAATTCTGCCCAGCAGGCTGCCGCAGAAGAACAGAAAGATCCAAGGCAGCATGGGGTAATAATCGCTGGAAACAAAATTATAGGGCGGAAAGCCCAAAATCGCAGTGGCAAAATTTTGGTAAAGAAAGGCGGGAAGCGGTATTTTCCACATCAGCACGCCGATTTTTCCAAAGCAGA
>JBJEQT010000036.1:0-19828 GCA_051881895.1 Oscillospiraceae bacterium | reverse complement strand
AATTCCAGCCTTCCAAGCTGGTTACGTGGGTTCGATTCCCATCACCCGCTCCATTGTACGTTCGACCAGTATTAACATATGCGCCAATAGCTCAGCTGGATAGAGCAATTGCCTTCTAAGCAATAGGCCAGGGGTTCGAGTCCCTTTTGGCGCGCCAAATATGGTGGGTATAGCTCAGTTGGTTAGAGCGCCAGATTGTGGCTCTGGAGGCCGTCGGTTCGAATCCGACTATCCACCCCATATAAAAAGAAAAGGCATTTTGCCTTTTTTTCATATCTGCCTGAATAGGAAATTCTGTTCCGGCAAAAATACAACTGGATATTGGGCTGTCGCCAAGTGGTAAGGCAACGGACTTTGACTCCGTCATCCCGCTGGTCCGAATCCAGCCAGCCCAGCCATAAAAGCCTGTTTATGTGTTTTGCGTAAACAGGCTTTTTTCTGTTTCGCTTTGTTTTATCTGCCGGAAAAAGCGAAAAGGGGAGAGGCCGTTTTCTGAAGGATCACAAGACGTGCCGGATCGCACAAAATGGCGATTGTCACAAGGTTTTTTCCCGTTTGTGAATATTTTGGAAAGATTAGACAAAAAGAGGAGAAACGCTTGTGTTTTACCATACCATCAGTTAAAATAGCCATGAGAGAAGCAACAAAAGTGTGCTTTTTGCAGGATGATTTTGGGGGAGCGATACATTGATCTCCATTTTAATGGCGTCGTATAACGGCGCCCCATATATCGCTGCGCAGATCGACTCGATTCTGCGGCAGACACAGCAGGATTTTATGCTGTATATCTGTGATGACTGCTCTGATGACGGGACATGGGAAATTGTTCAGGATTATGCCGAGCGGTATCCCAAACAGATCGCCGCCTGGCAGAACCGGCAGAATTCCAGCAGCGCAAAACATAATTTTTTTAAGATGATGACAGAGCATCCGGACGAATATGTAATGCTCTGCGACCAGGATGACGTTTGGCATCCGGATAAAGTGGAAAAAACGCTTTTGGCTATGAAAAAGGCCGAGGCAGAATATGGAAAGGAAACGCCGCTGCTGGTCCACACGGACCTGACGGTAGTAGACAACGGTTTGAAAGTGCTGGACCCTTCTTACCGCCATGCGGTCAACGGCAACTGGCAGCGTACGGCGCTGTGCTATGAATTGGCGCAAAATACGGTGACCGGCTGTACTGTCCTGTACAATCGGGCGTTAGGGGGCTTTTTGCAGCATGAGCCCGCTTTTTTTGTCATGCACGATTGGTGGTTAGCGCTGGTGGCCAGCGCTTTTGGACGAATCGTTTTTTTAGACGAGGCGACGATGCTTTATCGCCAGCATGGTGATAACGCAGTAGGCGCAAAATTTGTCCGTTCGCCGCGGTATTTGCTGCGCCGCTTGTTGGATATAAAAGGATACCGAAAGGAATTGGTTGAAACATTTTTGCAATCAGAGAGTTTTTATAATGAGTTCCGGAATGAGTTGTCTTTCGAGCAGCAGACGCTGACTGCCGGTTATGGTCAGCTGTCAAGCGCGGGATGGCTGCGCCGCCGGTGGTTTCAGGTCAAAAACCGGACGGTAAAATACGGCGCGATGAAAAAGATTTCCGGATTTTTATTTGGATAAAGGAGAAGCAAATATGAAAGGCATTATTTTGGCCGGTGGTTCCGGTACCAGACTTTACCCGCTTACGCTGGTCACGTCCAAACAGCTTTTGCCGGTTTACGACAAACCCATGATTTTTTACCCGCTTTCTACGCTGATGCTGGCCGGGATCCGGGACATTTTGATTATCTCCACACCGCAGGACCTGCCGAATTTTGAGCGGCTTTTGGGGGACGGTTCCCAATATGGAATCCACCTGTCCTATGCGGTGCAGCCGTCGCCTGACGGGCTGGCCCAGGCGTTCATTATCGGGGAGAAATTCATTGACGGCGACCGCTGCGCCATGGTGCTGGGAGACAACATCTTTTACGGCAGCGGCTTGACGCGCCATCTGCGGCAGGCGGCGGAAAAAGAGGAAGGCGCGACGGTATTCGGCTATTATGTGGAAGACCCCGAGCGGTTCGGCATCGTGGAGTTTGACGAAAACGGAAAAGCCATTTCCATCGAGGAGAAGCCGGAACACCCCAAATCCAATTATTGTGTTACCGGGCTGTATTTTTATGATAACCGGGTCTGCGAGTTGGCTAAAAAGGTGAAGCCTTCCAAGCGCGGCGAGCTGGAAATTACCGATCTCAACCGGATGTATCTGGAGGAGGGATCGCTGAACGTAGTGACCTTGGGGCGCGGCTATGCCTGGCTGGACACCGGTACGGTGGATGCGCTTTCCGACGCGACCGAGTTTGTCAGGGTGATCGAGAACCGACAGGGCATCAAGATTTCCGCCATCGAGGAGATCGCGTATCGAAACGGCTGGATCAGCGACGCGCAGCTTTTGGAGGCGGCGGAGCGGTATGGAAAATCCGCTTACGGCGCGCATTTGAAAAAGGTAGCGGAGCATAAATTTATCTATTAAAGGAGCATATTACAATGAACGTCATTCCGACTGAGGTGTTAGACGTCTACATCCTGGAACCGAAAGTGTTCGGTGATCATCGTGGCTGGTTTATGGAAACCTGGTCTACTCGAAATATGGAAGAGGCAGGTTTGCATTATCACTTTGTGCAGGACAACCAGTCCTATTCCGCCCAGAAAGGTACGCTTCGGGGCATCCATTTTCAAAAAGGGGACGCCGCCCAGGCGAAACTGGTGCGCTGCGGACGCGGCGCGGTGCTGGATGTGGCGGTGGATTTGCGAAAAGGTTCCCCCACCTATAAAAAATGGGTGGCGGTGGAGCTGTCCGCCGAAAACAAACGCCAGCTTCTGATCCCCAGAGGATTTGGGCATGGCTTTGTCACTTTGACCGACGATGTGGAATTTTTATACAAAGAGGATAATTTATACGATCCATCAACAGATCGCAATATTTTATGGAACGATCCGGAGCTTGGGATCGATTGGCGGGTCGAACATCCGATTCTGTCGGAAAAAGACCAGAAAGCGCCGCTTTTGCGGGACAGCGACGTGGATTTCGTCTATAAGGAGAAATAAGCATGAAATGGTTGGTTACCGGCGGCGCCGGTTTTATTGGCAGCAACTTTGTTTTTTATATGTTGGACAAATATCCGGAGGATCAGATCATCTGCCTGGACAAGCTGACCTATGCGGGAAATCTGGAAACGCTGGAAGAAGTTATGGAAAACCCCAACTTC
Source organism: Oscillospiraceae bacterium (assembly GCA_051881895.1). Taxonomy (GTDB): domain Bacteria; phylum Bacillota; class Clostridia; order Oscillospirales; family Ruminococcaceae; genus UBA3818. Next base: position 16,586 of record JBJEQT010000036.1, on the reverse strand, counting down.
ACCTTTGTCAAAGGGGATATTGCTGATCGGGAAACGGTTTATGCCCTGTTTGAGAAAGAACACCCGGATGTCGTGGTCAACTTTGCGGCAGAAAGCCATGTGGACCGTTCGGTTGTGGATCCCGGCATTTTCCTTCAAACCAATATTCTGGGCACCGGCGTTTTGATGGATGCCTGCCGCAAATACGGAATCCGGCGCTATCATCAGGTGTCGACCGACGAGGTGTACGGTGACCTCCCGTTGGACCGCCCTGACCTGTTCTTTACCGAGCAGACCCCGATTCATACGTCCAGCCCTTATTCGGCATCCAAGGCCTCGGCGGATCTGCTGGTACAGGCGTATCACCGGACCTTTGGGCTGCCGGTAAGTATTTCCCGCTGCTCCAATAACTATGGGCCTTACCATTTTCCGGAGAAGCTGATTCCGCTGATGATTGCCAACGCGCTGAATGACAAGCCTTTGCCGGTTTACGGTACCGGCGAAAATGTACGGGATTGGCTGTATGTCACCGATCACTGTGCCGCCATCGATTTGATTGTTAGAAAGGGCCGGGATGGCGAGGTTTACAACATTGGCGGGCATAACGAGCGCACCAACCTGGAAGTGGTCAAGACTATCCTGAAAGCGCTGGATAAACCGGAGAGCTTGATTCATTTTGTCACCGACCGTCCGGGCCACGACATGCGCTATGCCATTGATCCGACCAAAATACACGAAGAATTGGGATGGCTCCCGACGACTTCTTTTGACGAGGGAATCCAGAAAACCATCCGCTGGTATCTGGATCACAAACCCTGGTGGGAACATATCATCAGCGGGGACTATCAGAATTATTATGAGAAAATGTATGGAAACCGGTAGAAATACCGGTTTCCATCTGCTGTTTCAAAGGAGAAATTGAAATGAAAATTCTGGTTACCGGCGTAAAGGGCCAGCTGGGTTATGACGTGATGAAGGTGCTGCACCAGCGGGGCGCAGAATGTTTGGGCGCGGATCGGGAAGAGTTTGACATTACCGACGCGGCTGCCACTGCCGCATTTATCGAGCATTACGCGCCGGACGCGGTCATTCATTGTTCCGCTTATACAGCAGTGGACCGCGCGGAGGATGACCCGGCTTTGTGCGAGCGGGTCAATGTGGACGGGACACGCAACATCGCGGGCGTCTGCAAAAAAATCGGCGCAAAAATGGTTTATATCAGCACCGATTATGTGTTCCCCGGCACCGGCGATCGCTTTTATGAAACGGATGACAAAACCGGACCCTTGAGCGTATACGGAAAAACCAAACTGGGTGGTGAACTGGCGGTACGGGAACTGCTGGAGCGGTATTTCATCGTCCGTGTTTCCTGGGTGTTTGGCAAAAACGGCAATAATTTTGTCAAGACCATGCTGCGGTTGGGAAACGAGCGGGATCAGGTCAATGTAGTCTGCGACCAGATCGGTTCTCCTACTTACACGGCGGATCTGGCGCCGCTTTTATGCAACATGGTTTTAAGTGAAAAATACGGTGTTTATCACGCGACCAATGAAGGGGTCTGCTCCTGGGCCGACTTTGCCGCGGAGATTTTCCGGCAGGGCGGATGCCGGGCCAAAATGCATCCGATTCCGTCCAGCGAATACCCGGCCAAAGCGGCGCGGCCTTTAAATTCCCGCATGAGCAAAAAGAGCCTGGATGAGGCGGGATTTGCCCGTCTTCCCTCCTGGCAAGACGCGTTGGCACGGTATCTGAAAGAAATTCAGGCATAGAAAACAGGTGAGCGAATGGACAAAAAATGGGATTTGCGCAAAGGGTGCGTGCTGGCGCTGATCGGATACTCCGTTCTGGCAGTGTTGTTTTATGCGATCGCGGGCCCACAGCTTCGGGTGCGCATTGACAGTACCGATTCCGTTTCCCCCTCCGCTTCGGCAGGGGAGATTTTGGCAGGTGCCAAGCTGGAGCAGCGGTTTGCATCGACAAGCGACCGGTTAACCGGCTTTTCGGTGCTATGCGGGACTTTCGGCCGTCAAAACAGCGGCGTGCTGCATTTGTCGCTCTATGACGAAACGAAAGGGCAGGCGGAAAAGACCCTTATCGAAGATTTTTCGGTGGATTTGTCCGCCCTGCAGGACAACAGCTGGTACACTGTGCAGCTGAAAAAGCCGTTGGAAAACGCCATTGGCAGAAATTTGGTGCTGGAAATTTTTTCAGAGGACGGCGCTTTGGGCAATGCGGCGACGGTGTATTACGGAAATTCGGTCGCTACCGGCCGAGTGGAGATCGCCAGTGAAGGCTGGACGCCGCTGTACCAAAACGGGCAGCCGCTGCAGGGGACCCTTTGCCTGCGAACCGCCGGCGAGACCGACCTGTGGTTTGGACGGTACTATTGGTATTTCGCCGTTGGCGTGGGGCTGCTGCTGGGACTTTACGGCTGGCGGCTGTGCGCTTTGGAGAAAAAAGGAAAAAGCTGCCTGGGGCTAAAACTGATCCATGCGTTTACCCGGTACCAATTCCTGATCCAGCAGCTGGTCAGCCGGGATTTTAAAACCAAGTATAAGCGCAGCGTACTGGGGATTATCTGGAGCTTTTTAAATCCGCTTTTGACCATGCTGGTGCAATATGTGGTTTTTTCCACGATTTTTAAAAGCGACATTCCCAATTTCCCGGTCTATCTGCTGACCGGTATTGTCCTGTTTAACTTTTTCAATGAGTCCTGCGGGATGGGAATCACCGCGATTTTGGGCAATACTTCTCTGATTAACAAGGTGTACGTGCCCAAATATATTTATCCGGTTACGAGGGTGCTTTCCTCCAGCATCAATATGCTGTTTTCCATGGTCCCGCTGCTGCTGGTGATTCTTTTGACCAGAACAGCCATCACGCCTGCCATTCTGCTTCTGCCTTTTTCGCTGGCATGCCTGATCTGCTTCTGCACCGGAATGGTGCTGATTTTGTCGGCGTCCATGGTATTCTTTCGGGACACGCAGTTTTTGTGGAATGTGCTGAGCATGATCTGGATGTATGCCACGCCGATTTTTTATCCGGAAAGCATTATTCCCGCCCGTTTTTTGACCATTTATAAACTCAATCCGCTGTATCACTTTATCCGCTTTGCCCGGACGGTGATTATGGACGGTGTATCGCCGGAACCGAAGGCGTATCTGATCTGCCTGGTGTTTGCCATTGGCAGCCTGGTTATCGGCGGACTGATTTTCCGTAAAACGCAGGATAAATTTGTGCTGTATATATGAGGGGAAAAGAATGATAGAGGTAAAAAATGTGTCCATGTCCTTTCGCATGTCGCAGGACAGGATTCAGAGCATCAAGGAATACCTTGTGGCGCTGATAAAAGGTAAATTGAAATACAAGGATTTCTGGGCGCTGCGCGATGTCAGCTTTTCGGTTCGTCCGGGCGAGGTGCTGGGGATTATCGGGCACAACGGCGCCGGGAAAAGCACGGTCTTAAAGGTGATTTCCGGCATTTTAAAGCCCACATCAGGTTCGGTATCCGTCCATGGAAATATTGTGCCCATGCTGGAATTGGGCAGCGGATTTGACTTTGATTTGACCGGCAGGGAGAACATTTTCCTCAATGGGGCGATTTTGGGGTATTCCCGCAAGTTTTTGAACGAAAAATACGATGAGATCGTCGCTTTTTCCGAGCTGGGCGAGTTTATTGAAATGCCGATCCGCAACTATTCTTCCGGTATGCTGATGCGTCTGGCTTTTTCCATCGCCACGGTGGTAAACCCGGAAATTTTGATTGTGGACGAGATCCTGGCGGTTGGCGACGAATCGTTCCAGCGAAAAAGCCGGCAGCGGATGATGGAACTGATGAGCGGCGGCACGACGGTGCTGTTCGTGTCTCACAGCCTGGAGCAGATCCGAGAGATGTGTGACCGGGTACTGTGGCTGGATCACGGCCAGGTAAAAATGATAGGGGAAGCGCAAGCGGTTTGCGACGCATATCAAATCTAGGGGGAAGAACATGAAGGATCGTTATAACGAAGAATCTCACCGGCAGTACCGTACGGAAGAAAAAGAGCGGTCAGTTTCTCTCGATGCAGACGCTTTGAAAGAAAAACTCCGGCTGGAAAAAGAGGTTTCGAAGGAGTATCAGGAGCTTTATTTGGAAAAGGCCAAAGAATACGACGCACTGCTCCTGTCGTATCAGACCGTGACTACGTCTTTTTGCTGGCGAATGACCAAACCTTTGCGGGCCTGCTTGGATGCGGTGAAAAAAGTCCTGCAATCCAACCGGATCACCCGCCTGTTCTACAAAGGTCTGAAAAGCCTTTTGAACGACGGTCCCGCTTGCACCTGGCAGCGGGTCAAAAGAAAGATCAGGCAGAGCCTGAAGGGCCGGAATGCGGGCAAATATGACGAAAAAGAACTGGCGGCGCAGCGGCAGCATGTGTTCCCCGAGCAGATCAAATTCAGCATTTTGGTGCCGCTTTACAATACGCCGGCTAAATTTTTACGGGAAATGATCGCGTCGGTGCAGGCCCAGACCTATCCCAATTGGGAGCTGTGCCTGGCGGACGGCAGCGATGACGAGCACCCGCAGGTAGGAACAATTGTAATGCAGGCGGCACAGAAGGATGACCGCATCCGATACCGGAAGCTTTCCAAAAATCTGGGAATCTCCGGCAATACCAACGCCTGTATCGAAATGGCGGCAGGGGATTATATCGCCCTGTTTGACCACGATGATATCCTGCATCCTTCGGCTTTGTACGAGAATATGAAGGCGATCTGCGAGAAAGGCGCAGATTTCATCTATACGGATGAATCGACCTTTGTGGGTTCGCTAAAAAATATTATTGGCGTGCATTATAAACCGGATTTTGCCATTGATAATCTTCGGGCCAATAACTATATCTGCCATTTTACGGTGTTTCAAAAAAAGCTTTTGGACGAAGTGGGCCTGTTTCGCAGTGAATGTGATGGCAGCCAGGATTTCGATATGGTGCTTCGTTTAACGGAAAAAGCGAAGAAGATCGTGCATATTCCCAAGCCGTTGTATTTCTGGCGGTCCCACGCGGAATCGGTCGCATCCTCCATCGGCGCAAAGCCATATGTGATCCCGGCGGCCAAAAAAGCGATAGGAGACCACCTGAAGAGAGTGGGACTGGACGGGGAAGTGCTGGATTCGGCAGTCCCGTCTCTGTACCGATTAAAGTATACGATCAAAGGGGAGCCGCTGGTTTCGATTTTGATTCCCAACAAAGATCATGTGTCCGATCTGCAAAAGTGCATTGTATCCATCCAGCAAAAGAGCACCTATCGAAATTATGAGATCATCGTGATAGAGAACAACAGCGAGGAGGAAAAGACCTTTCAGTATTACCGCACCTTAGAAAAGGATCCGAGCATTCGGGTCGTCTACTGGGATGGGATTTTCAACTATTCTGCTATTAATAATTTTGGATATACGTTTGCCGGCGGCGACTACATCCTTTTGCTCAACAATGATACAGAGGTCATTTCGCCGGATTGGATTCAGGAGATGCTGATGTATGCGCAGCGCGGCGACGTGGGGGCAGTGGGCGCGAAGCTGTATTATCCGGACGGTACGATTCAGCATGGCGGTGTTGTTCTCGGCGTTGGCGGCGTAGCGGCGCATCTGCATTGTGACCGCCCGAAAGAGGACCCCGGCTATATGGGAAGGCTCATTTACGCGCAGGATCTATCGGCTGTTACCGCGGCTTGTATGATGGTTCCACGTAACGTTTGGGAGCAGACGCAGGGCCTGGACGAATCCTTCGAGGTCGCGTTTAATGATGTGGATCTCTGCATGCGGATTCGCCAGCTGGGTTATTTGATCGTGTTTACCCCTTTTGCGGAGCTGTATCACTATGAATCCAAAAGCCGCAAGAAAGATGACACATCGCAAAAGCGGGCACGGTTTATCGGCGAGGTAGAACGTTTCCGGTCGCGGTGGGGGAAGGAACTGGAAGCGGGGGACCCGTATTACAATCCCAATTTCTCACTGGATGACGCGAATTTTACCATTCGATAGAGGAGGGGCTTTTGGAGTATGAAAGAAAATCTGAAATCGTTTTTTCTCTCAAAAAGCCGGATCGTTCTGTTTTCGTTCATTGCGGCGCTATTGATCGAGGTCTTCTATCTGCTGGCGCCATTTGGAACCGTCTGCCGGGCGGCGCAGCAGGATGACGCCGTTTCCATCTGGAATGGAAAGGCTGTATATGTCAATTGCAGCATGGAGGACGGAAAGGTCGTTCCGACGGATAACGATCCGCAAATTTATCTTTACGGGTTAAAGGGAGAGATCTCTAATCTTTTCATCACCTTGGAAGAAGAAACGTCGAGCACGGTCAATTATGAAGTATTCTATCCAGATGAACAGGGAAATCTCTCCCAGCAAAACAGTATTGCGATTGATGTTCCGGATGGGCAAAAAGAAATTTATTTTGAACTGCCGCAGGAAGAATATTCCTTTTTGCGGCTGGATGTGAACGGCGTTTTTCCGGTGGCGGATATCACGGTGAGCAACCTCCCTCTGATCAAAACATCGGTACGGAATCAACCAGAGCCGTCGGCCTTCCGGGTATTCTGTTTTACGGTTCTTTTCTTTGTGTTTGCCTCGATCGTCCAAAGAAAATTTTCGGATTGGAAAAAAGAAATGAAAGCAGGCTGCCGCGCTCTGCGGGAGAACCGAAAGAAAGCGGTCCTTTTCCTGGCTGCTTTTGCGCTTTTCTGCTTTTTGCTGTATCCGGTGGTCGGCGCTTTCAGTGCCTACAAATTGGTGTCGTTCCAAACGCCGCTGTATCTGTTTGGAGTCGCGGTGTTCCTGACCGGGTCGGCTTTCTGGTTCCTGCGCGGACAAATCGGCGAAAAGCCTGAGCGGATGTTTACCATTCTGGCGCTATCCGCCGGGCTGATGCTATGCTTGCTTGTACCGCTTTGCACGGGCGTTTCCTGGGACGATGAGACCCACTATATCCGGTCGGTAAGGGTTTTCTCAGAGGTGACGCAGGCAGATATTGTGATGCACAATTATGTCTATCAAGATCCGCTGAAAACATCTTTTTCCGTGGATGTATTCCGGGAACGCAGCGCCTATTTAAATGATCTGTACCAGAATTCTCAGTTCATTAGCAGCAGCTCCAATTCGCTGGACGCGTACAGAAGCCTTGGCTACTATCTGCCCGGCGCGGTCATCTTTTTGGGAAGACTTTTGCGGCTGCCGTTTTCTGTGGTCTATCTGCTGGGTAAAGTTTCCATTTTGCTTTGTTATGTCGCCTTGATCCGTATGGCGATGAAACGCCTGAAAACGGGAAAGATGATCCTGGCCACGGTGGCATTGTTCCCAACCGGCGTGCTCCTTGCGTCCAATTACAGCTGCGATAGTTGGATTACCGCTTGGGTCATGGTGGGAATGTCCTGTTTTTTCGCGGAGCTGCAGGAACCGGACAAGCCTCTTACTATGAAGAATACGGCGATCATGGTGGGGGCGATGGTGCTGGGATTTGGCCCCAAAGCGGTATATGTGCCCATTTTGGCCGTTTTGCTGCTGCTGCCGAAAACAAAGTTTTCTTCGCCGGAAAAATACCGCAAATACCTGATTTTTATTTGCGCAGTGGCAGCCGCGGTGCTGATGAGCTTTATCGTCCCCACACTGTTCGGCTCCGTTCCTTCGGATTTGCGGGGCGGCTCCGACGTCAACGGCTCGGGGCAGATTTATTATATTCTGAGCCACCCGATCACCTATACCAAAATATTGCTGAAATTCCTATGGTCTTATGTTTCTACGTTCCATTGTGTTACGGACTTGGCGTATCTGGGAGAGCTTTCGAAAAGCCTTTCCCTCCTTTTGCTGGGAGCGGTTGTCTTTACCGATAAAAACGATTTTGACCGTTATACCACAACCGGAAAAGTTCGCCTGATGATGTTGGCAACGGTGTTTGTCGCGCTGTGTCTGGTCGCGACTTCGTTGTATATCAGCTTCACGCCGGTAGGATACGGTACCATTAACGGATGCCAGCAGCGATATATGATGCCGCTGCTGTTCCCACTGTTTTATGTTTTGGGCAGCGCCAAAATCAAAAACGGTATCGACCGGAAAGTGTACCATACAACAATTTTGGCAGCAAATGGAATTCTGCTTTATTGGAGCATCTTTTCGCTTTGCATCAGCCGTTATTTCAGATAGGGAGAAGAAGCCATGAAAATTTTATTTTTGAACCTTCCTTATAAATTCGCCATCAGCCGTTCCAGCCGTTGGCCGGAAAAGACCAAGAGCGGCACCATGTACTATCCATACTGGCTGTGCTATGCTGCCGGCGTCTGCATGGACCGGGGTTACGATGTGGAATTGGTGGACTGCATCGTGAAAAAGATGAGCACCGAGGATGTGGTAGAGCTGGTCCAAAAATCGGCTCCGGATTATATCATGGGGGAAATCACCACTTCCACCTGCTTCCACGATTACGAAACGCTGTCGGCCATTAAAAAGGCGTATCCGCAGGGAAAGATCATCATCGGCGGGACCCATGCCACGGCGTTGTCCGAGCGGGTGCTGGAAGAGTGCCCGGATATTGATGTGATCGTCCGGCAGGAATATGATTTTACCCTGGATGAGGTGATGAAAGCCGGAGAAAACCTGGAAAATGTGCTGGGCGTGACCTGGCGCCGTGACGGGCAAATCGTGAAAAATCCGGACCGTCCCTGGACCGAGAACCTGGACGAGCTGCCGTTTGTTTCCAAGGTCTACGAAAAGTTTTTGGATGTCAACGACTATTGCTATGCGTTTGCCCGCAAACCCATGATTCAGATTTTCAGTGCCCGGGGATGCCCGTTCCGCTGCAATTTCTGTTCCTACCCTGAAACCATGAGCGGACGCTGTTTTCGAAAACGCAGCGTGAAAAGCTTTGTGGATGAGCTGGAATATATCTCGGTGCATATGCCCTATATCCAGGAAATTTTTATCGAGGATGATACCTTTACCGTGGATAAAAAGCGGGTGGTGGAAATCTGTGATGAAATCGAGCGCCGCGGCCTGAAGCTGGTTTGGTCCTGCAACACCCGGGCGGATCTTACCTATGAAGTGATGGCCAAAATGAAAGAAGCCGGATGCCGCCTGCTGGTGGTGGGCTATGAGTCCGGCAACCAGAAGGTGCTGGACGAAACGCGCAAAGGCATCAAGCTGGAGGATTCTCTGGCTTTTTCGCAGAATACCAAAAAGCTGGGAATCAAGGTATTTGGCTGCTTTATGCTCGGGCTCAAAGGCGACGATCTGAGCACCATCGAGGATACGTTCCGCTTTGCCAAAAAGGTCTATGCCAACGAGGTGTTTTTCCAGCAGGCGGTGCCGTTCCCAGGTACGGCGTTTTACCAGTGGGTCAAGGACGAGGGATACCTCAAGACAGAGGATTATTCCAAATGGCTGAATCAGGACGGCTATCTGGACTGCCTGGTCAATTATCCATACGCCAGCGCCAAAGAAATCGAAAAATTGCGCGACCGGCTGATGAGCCGCTACTACTTCTCTTTCACCTATATTTTCAAAACCTTCCTGGCGAATTTGAGTTGGGTGGAGTTTAAGCGGGTGATGAAGGCGGGATGTACCTATATCGCCTTCCGGATCAAAAAGCTCGGGAAGTAAAGAAATTGCGAATCCTGATTGGGATGGAGACAGAGAAAAAGATGATTGCAACCGTTACCTATCATAAGCATGATAATTACGGCGCGGTGCTGCAGTGTTATGCGCTGCAGCAGGCGATATTGGAAATGGGCGAAGAGACAGAAGTGCTCAATTACGCGTGCCGGTATGTACAAAATCCCTTTTCGCTGACAGCGCTGCGAAAAAAGGGGCCGATCGGATACCTTTTGGGTATTGCCGGATGGTGTTCCCGTCTGCCGCGGAAAAAAAGCTTCAACGCGTTTCGAAAGCAGTATCTGCGAATCGGCGCGCCGGTCACGCGAAAAAATCTTTCCCGGGTGGAAGACAGGTACGAGCGGTTCATCGTGGGCAGCGATAATGTCTGGAACACGCAGATCACGAATTTTGACAGAACTTATTTTTTGGATTTTGTCTCAAATCCGGAAAAGAAAACATCTTATGCGGCAAGCTTTGGCGTTGGAAAGATTCCCGAAAGCTGGCAGCCATACTGCAAAGAGCTTTTGTCTTCTTTCTCTTGCCTGGGAATGCGGGAAAGAGAGGGTGCGCAGGCGATACAGAACCTTTTGGGAAGAGAAGCGGAAGTGGTATTGGACCCGACCATGCTTTTAAGCGGCGAGGAATGGGCGGACCGTTTTGGCCTGGATACTGCGGCGCCGGAAGAAAAATATGTGCTGGTCTATCAAATGGTCCCATCAGCCCGTTTGCTGGAATTGGCAGAAGAAGCGGCCCGTCAGCTTCAATGTTCCGTCAAGGTCATCCCGTTCCCGCAGGGAAAGTGGATACGCGGAAAATCATATTTCAAAGCGGGTCCGGAGCAATGGCTTCGCTTATTGTATCATGCGGAATATATTGTGACGGATTCTTTCCATGGAACGGTTTTTTCTATTTTGTTCCATAAAAGATTTTCTGTTTTCATTTCCCAATTGGGAAGCCGAATCCAAAATATTTTAACGCTTTTGGGGCTGGAAAATTGCTTGTGCGGCGAAAAGGAAGCATTGGATATTAAAAGAGACATCGACTATGAAGCGGCGGAAGAAAAGCTGGCGGTTATGCGGGAAAAATCGCTGTGCTATCTGAAAAGGCTGTTAAAGCGATGAAAAGGGAAAAAGATGCAGAGTATCGAAAAGTGCACCGGCTGCGGCGCGTGCTATAATATCTGCCCGCATCAGGCAATTGTGATGGGGACCGACGCGGCTGGCTTTTTAAAATTTGAAAAAGATCTTTCCTTGTGTACCGGCTGCGGGCAGTGTGATGCGGTCTGTGCTTCTCTTTGCGAAAATAAGCAGGAAAACCGGATACAGCAGGTGTTCGCCGCTTGGGCAAAATCGGACCAGATTCATGCCCGGGGGAATTCCGGCGGCTTGTTTGAGGTTGCCGCAAGGGCTGTTTTCAGGGAAAACGGCGTAGTTGCAGGCGCCGTTTACGCAAAAGATTTCAGTGTGAAACTGATGATTGCACAAACAGAAGAGCAGCTGTTGGCAATGACCGGTTCCAAATTTGTGCAGTCGGTTCCGGGGCACATTTACCTTGACGTGAAAAAATACCTGGAGGAAGATCGGACAGTCCTCTTTGTTGGGGCCCCCTGCCAGGTAAAAGCGCTCTATGCGGTTTTGCAAAAAGAGTATCCCAAATTGATTACGGCGCAGTTTCCCTGTTTTGGCATGCCGCCCGCCTTGTTTTGGCAAAAGTATTTGCAGCATGTTGCCAAAACGCACGAAGGGTCTTTATCTAGCATCGGCAGCGAGGTGCAGCTGACAGAAGACATCAATAGCCGCTATATGGCGTTCACCTGGGAAAGCGGTGACGTCTCTGCCGAACGGGCGGACACATGCTCCTATATCCGGGCCTGGAACAACGGATTTTCCGTAAGCGATGTATGCGCTGCCTGCCGGGATAATGTCTTTCCGGTACAGGCGGATTTGGTTTGGGGGAATTTCTGGCATATTGGAGAAATCGAAAAATTTTCCGTTCCCCAAAAAGATTACCAAAACGGAGTCTCCATGCTTTTGGTCAATAGCCGGCGGGGCGGGGCTTTTTTTGAAAAGATGAAGCCGGACCTTATGTATTATCCCAGAAAACAGATGGAAGCAGTGGCCCCACATTTTGTTTTTCAGTCGTCCGGCAAAGAACATTTCCTTTTCCGGAAAAAATATGAAAACCCCCGGCGCAGAGCGTTCCAAAAAGATCTTTCCGCAATGACCTACGAGCAGCTGGAAGAAAAATATTTCTCCCGGACAAAACGGGAAACAGAGGTTTCGATTTCCCGCAAATTAGGGCCCAAATGGGCGGCTTGGGGCTGGAGGGTTTTATACTGTTTGCAGAAAATATGGATGAAACGGAATTTCGGGGCGGAATCATGATGAGTAAAAATCGTAAAGGTGTAATCTGGAACACATTGGGCAGCGGGATGTTCGCCGCCAATTCCGTGCTGCTTTTGCTGATCGTGTCCCGCTTGTTCGGGGTAGCCGCGGCGGGGGATTTTGGCATCGCTTTTACAACGGCGCAGATCCTGTACATTATCGGCCTTTTCGGTATCAACCATTTTCAAATGACCGATTATGAAGAACAATACAGCTTTGGGGTTTACCGAACGGCGAAATGGATCACGACAGCGGCGATGATGCTGGGCTGCCTGGCGCTGTTTTTCTTTGGCGGCAGCACGCCGCAGCAGGCGTGGCTGCTTTTGCTGCTGACGCTGTACATGGCGATTCATTCTTTCGCGGAGCTGTATCAAAGCCGGTTCTTTCAACAAAACCGGTTGGACCTTTGCGGAAAATCCTTATTTTACCGCACGCTTTTTTCTCTGGGCAGTTTCCTTCTTCTGTCGGCAGCGACCAAGCATTTATACATTGCGTCGGCCGGTATGGTGCTGACCAACGGCATCACGTTGTATTTTTGGGGATATCGGCCTTTCAGGCGCCTGCCGGATGAAAATCGGGGCAAGCGTACAAAAGGGCAGATCGCACAGCTGTTTCGCATGACGCTTCCGCTGTCGGCCAGCCTTTTTTTGATGAATATTATGACCAATCTTTCCAAATATGTGGTCAATTATTTTGAAGGAAGCACCATGCAGGGGTATTTCAACATCCTGTTTTTACCGACAATGGTAATCAATCTGCTGAGCGGGTTTGTATTTAAGCCGCTGCTGAACCAATATGGCGTGGCGGCAGGCGAAAAAGATTTTTCCCGTTTTCAAAAGCTGTACGGCCGTCATCTCCTTTTCATTGCCGGTTTGACAGTTCTTTTCTGCCTTGGCGGCTGCCTGATCGGAACGCAGGTGCTGGGATTTTTCTATGCGGTAGATCTTTCACCATACCGTCTGGAGCTTTTTTTGACGATTTTTTCCGGCGGCTTTATCGCGGCGGGTTCGCTTTCCTATTACCTTCTGGTTATCCTGCGAAAGCAGGGATGGATTCTTTTCAATTATTTGGTCAATATCGGGATCGGGATTGCGGTCAGCGTTGTTCTGGTACAGAATTTTTCCATTTTGGGCGGCGCGTTATCCATTGTAATCAGCCAGGCTTTGTTGTTTTTAGGGTCTGCCGCGCTTCTCGTTTTTTTCCTGAGGAGGTCTGCCAATGGCTGAGATTACGGTTGTGATTACTTCTTATCAACTGGAAAAATATATCGGCTCCTGCTTGGAGGAACTTTTTTCCGGAACCTACCAGGATTTCGATGTTGTTCTGGTCGATGACTGTTCTAAAGACCGGACGGTCGATATTGTAAAAACATATGCCGAGCGGTATCCCGGCCGGATCCATCCTGTTTTTTTGCAGGAAAATCTGGGCAGCCCGGCCAAAACCAGAAACCGGGCGATGGATTCCGGTTTCATTGATGGAGAATATGTGGTATTCTTAGATGGGGATGACTCCCTGGAACCGCCATATCTGGAGAAATTACATACACTGGCGGTGCAAAGCGGCGCCGATGTCGCCATTTGCGCCTATGACCGGGTAGAGGAAGAGAGCGGCCGCGTGTTGTGTACGGAAATGAGAGGGTTTCCGGCAGGGATCGCGCTTCCGCCGCAGGACGATACCCTGGCTTTTCTCAACGGCTCCTTGTGGAACAAGATGTTCCGCCGCAAGATCGCGCTGTCGCATCGAATCCCGGATTTCAAGGTCGGCGAGGATTTGTGCTACCAGCAGGCGGTTTATGGGGACTGCGGAAAAATTGCCTTCACCGATGAGGTGCTGATTCATTACCGTGTCCGAAAAAGCTCGGTCATCTCCAATACGGAAGAGCAGACCATCCGGCTTTTTGCAAAAGAGCTGGCCCGGCAGTACAACGCGGCTCAGGACGCTGCGCAAAAAGACATGGTTGGCCTCCTGGCGTTTATCCATATCGGCATATCCATGGCATTGCGTGCCGCAGATAATCCGAAAATCAATCTGCACGACCATTTGAAATGGACATGCAGCTATTTGAAACATTCTTACGGGTGGTTTCGCGGCAATCGATGGATGCGTTTGTCGCAGCTGAAAAAACGGGGAGTCAAAGGCTGGGCGCTTTGGATTTGCAAGCTCCTGTACCGGCTGGGATGCTTCCGGCTGTTTCTTTGGTGCTACCGTGGAGCGGTCAGATGGCTCCATGTGGATTTTAAATTTTAGGAGAGGTAAACTTGCGTATTTTGATCGTGATCCCTGCCTATAATGAGCAGGAAAACATTGAGCGGGTCGTAGACGACCTGATTCAAAACTATCCGCAGTATGATTATTTGGTGGTCAACGACGGTTCCAAAGACCGAACGGCCGCGATTTGCCGGGAAAAGGGATATCATTTTCTGGATTTGCCGGTGAATCTGGGCCTGGCAGGCGCTTTTCAAGCGGGGCTGCGGTATGCGGACCGGATGGGCTATGATATGGCCATCCAGTTTGACGGCGATGGGCAGCACGATCCGAAGTATATTGCGGGCATGGCTGCCAAAATGGAAAAAGAGTCGCTGGATGTGGTGATTGGTTCCCGTTTTTGGGAGAAAAAGAAGCCGTTTAGCCTTCGCATGCTGGGCAGCCGGATGATCCAGCTCGCCATCAAAATCACCACGGGCGTTACGATAAAAGACCCTACCTCGGGAATGCGGTTGTTTAACCGGTCCATGATCCATGAATTCGCCCATAACCTGAATTACGGGCCGGAGCCGGATACCATTGCCTATTTGCTCCGCGGCGGGGCCAAGGTGCAGGAAGTCCAGGTGGAAATGAACGAACGGATTGCCGGGGAAAGTTATTTTAACCTGAAAAGATCCATAGAATATATGACCCGCATGTGCATGTCGATCGTCCTGATTCAGTGGTTCCGGAAAAGGAGGGCTTAACAAATGTCTGTCATGCTTCGCACCGCGCTGATCGTCATATCGGTGCTTACTTTGTGGTATACGGCCAGAAAAATCCGCAAATCCCAGCTGCAGATCGAGGATTCGATTTTCTGGATGGCCTTTCCTGCCGCATTGGTTCTTTTAAGCGTCTTTCCCGGTATCGCTACCTGGGCAGCAAAAATATTGGGCGTTCAGTCGCCGGTCAACTTTATTTTTCTGGCTGTTATTTTCATTCTGATTGTCAAAGTGTTTTCTCTTTCCCTGCGCCTTTCCCAGCTGGATGCCAAAATCCGCACGCTGACGCAGGAAATCGCGATTCGGGAAAATCTGGCTCAGAAGCAGGAAAAAACAAAGGAATCTGAGTAAAAAAGGAGGCTGACGAGGTGAATATCTGGCACGATATCGATCCAAAGCGAATTTCTCCAACCGATTTTATCGCAGTAATCGAGATTCCCAAAGGTTCCAAAAACAAATATGAAATGGACAAAGAAACCGGGCTGATTATTCTGGATCGGGTGCTGCATACCTCCACAACCTATCCGGCCAGTTACGGATTTATTCCCCGCACTTACGGGGATGATTTCGACCCGCTGGATGTGCTGGTGCTTTGCGCGCAGCCGCTTCATCCGCTGACGCTGGTACGCTGTTACCCCATCGGCGTGATCCAGATGCTGGACAACGGACGCAGGGATGAAAAAATCATCGCAGTGCCATTTAAAGACCCCAATTATAACGATTATAAAAGCATCTTCTCTTTGCCCAAGCATATTTACGATGAAATGCGCCATTTTTTCAGTATTTATAAAGCGCTGGAAAATAAGGATACCGTGGTGGACGAGGTGCTGGGGCCGGAAGATGCAGAAAAGATCATCCAAAAGGCAATCGCGTCCTATCAAGAAAAATTCACAGGCCAAGAGGAATAAGAACCAGAAAATCCCCACCGGAAGCGTTTTCGGTGGGGATTTCGTTTGCAAAAGGGAAAGATTATTTTTCCAATTCAGAGGTGCAGTGGGGGCAGCGGGTTGCCTCGATGGCGATTTCACTGCAGCAGAAGGGGCATTTCTTTGTGGTAGGTTCTGCTTCTGGTTCCGGCTTTTTGCCAATCGCCATAATCCGGTTCAGGAGTTTGACCAGCAAAAAGATGACCAGAGCCATAATGAGGAAATTGATGATCGCAGTCAAAAACGCGCCGTACCGGATTTCCGCCCCGCCGACCGCGACGGACCATGCGCTCATGTCAGCGCTGGCAAACAGCCCGATCACCGGGGAAATGATGTCGTTGACCAGCGAGTTAGTGGTTGCCTGGAATGCAGCGCCGATGATGACGCCGACAGCCAGATTCATTACATTGCCTTTGGCGATAAATTGACGGAATTCAGACCAAAAACCATTTTTTTTCATGAAAACAGCTCCTTTTTATTTGTGATATAATTTTTTGGTTTGATAAGTGGGTTCACAGGTCAGATGTACGCCCAGCTTTTTATAGGTGCTGTTATCCACCTGCGAGAGGATTACAGAGGAGTGTGCTTCGCATCCGCGCAAGAGAGGAAGCTGGTTCATTGCCAACTCGGCAGTGGGGTTGGTGGCGGCGCTGATGGAAAGGGCGATGAGGATCTCATCGGTGTGCAGGCGGGGATTATGGCCTCCCAG
>JBJEQT010000035.1:0-4381 GCA_051881895.1 Oscillospiraceae bacterium | reverse complement strand
AGTCTCCGTTAACAGCGAGGGAGCCCCGGTGATCACTACCATAGAGGGTAATATCCTCACAGATGCACAGCCGCAGATCCGAAGCCGGCAATTGTCCTGCACAGACAGCTGCATTTTGGGATATGGCAGTATCCGAAGCGCCAACTATTCTTACGAAGGCCCGATTCAATATTACAGCGATGCCGACGCGCCCCAGGAGTCCGGCGCAGATTCGGCGCAGGAGCCGGAGGATTCGGACCTGTGGTGGGATCCGGAAGAATAAGACGGCCCATCGGAAACAGAAAATCGGAAACAGAAAACCCCCGCAGGCAGCTGCGGGGGTTTTGAATGTGAAAAAAATGGGTGTACGACGTTATTCCACAATGGATTTGTTCAGCACAAAATGGACCGGCATCCCGTTCTGGGTGGGATAAGGAACTTCTCCCTCGATCAGCGGCAGAAGATACTCAAACATCTCGTCCGTGACGTCGTTGCCCTGTTTGTTGATCCAGGCACGGGGCACCAGCTGTTCGCGGTTTGCGATTTCCGAAACCGGTTTGCAGCCGATCCGAACCATATACGGGAGGTTGGAGACCCGCTCAAATACCATCATCACGCCGGTGTGTCCCTGCAAGGCAAAACGGATGGCATAGCTGCCGATCTTGCGGGCTTCCCGCACGTCAGTGGCGGACATCAGATGGGATGAGCAGCGCTGCAGTACGTTCAGCTCAATGGAACGGACCTTGCAGCCGATCTTTTCCCGCACAAGCGATTCGAGATATTTGCCCACGCCGGACAAATACCGGTGCCCAAACGCGTCCACCACGCCGCTTTGGAAGTTTTCCGCGGCGAAGGTGCCGTCTTCCAGGCGGACGCCCTCGGAAACGGCTACGATGCAGTTACGGGTCAGAGACTGGACTTCTTTTACGTCCCGGATAAACTGCTCCGGGTCAAACGCCACTTCCGGCAGATAGATCAAATGGGGCGCCCGGGCGCCAACTGTGCGGGGCAGAGCGGCCGAGGCGGCCAGCCAGCCAGCGTGACGTCCCATAATTTCCACGATGGTCACCGAATCGGTGTCGTACACATAACAGTCCCGAATGATCTCCAGCATGGCGGTGGCAATGAACTTGGCCGAAGAGCCAAACCCCGGAGCGTGATCGGTGCCGGGCAGATCGTTATCAATGGTTTTGGGAATGCCGATGACTTTTACATCACGGCCGATTCGGCCAAAATGGCGGGACAGCTTGTCCACTGTATCCATCGAATCGTTTCCGCCGATATAGAAAAAGTAGCCGATGTCATAATGAAGGAAAATATCATCGATTTTTTGATACAATGCCGGGTCCGCATCCTCCTCCGGCAGGCGGAAGCGGCAGGAGCCCAGGGCCATGGCAGGCGTACATTCCAAAACAGTAAAATCTTCCTGTTTGGAGAATTGGGCGCGCAGATCTACAATGGTTCCGGCCAGCACCCCCTGTATTCCGTTGAGTGCGCCGTATATCTGACCAATCTCCTTGCTGCGGATCGCCTCCTGAATCGCTCCGGACAAGGACGCGTTGATAGCGGCGGTAGGTCCCCCGGACTGCGCAATCAGCATGTTGCTCATATCGAAAACCCTCCTGGCTTTGGCAAAATAATACACGATCTTACATTTTACAGTATACCATACTTCTTATTTGAAAACAATTGGGGCTTTATCAAATGGAACCCGCCCAAAACGGCTGCGGCGCTTTTGGCAAACGCGCCCAAAGACCGATGTCATGCGAAAAAATTACCTGCGCGCCGGACTGCTCCTGTATTTGCCGTACACGCTGGATACTCTGCAGAAGAAGGGACTTGTCATAAGGGCTGCGAGGGGATATGGGCGGCGGGCCGTAATTGTCAGCGGTATAAACCGCGTCGGAGGGGAACAAAAGCGTTTTCTCCTGCCCTGTGATCTCCATTCCCAAAAGGCCGGGGGTGTGGCCTGGCAGCCACAGCAGCCGTATGCTGGGGAAAAGCTGCGTATCCCGGGAAACCTGCGTCACCTTTCCGGGCAGCTCTTCCAGATCCTGCCGGATATAGCCGCCCCGCCGCGCAGGATCTTCCTCGCAGACCAAGCCGCAAGCTGTGGAATAGTCTTCTGCCGGGACGATCAGACGGGCATGGGGGAAAAGCTTTCCGTTGCCGGCGTGGTCCAGATGCAGATGGGAAAGAACCACCGTATCGATCTGCGATGGAGATACGCCGCACAGCTTTAGCTGGTGTTCCAGCGTTTGTTCCGAAGAGCGGGTCAGGGGAAACGCCTGCTGCATATTCTCCGGCCAGCCGCCGTCCATCGCATCCGCGCGGCATCCGGTGTCGAACAGCAAAACGCCGTCCCGATGGCGAACCAGCACCGCCATCACCGGCAGGTCGATGCGGGACTGGTCCTGCGGGCAGCCGCGGCAGACGATGCTTTCCCGCTTGGCGTACAGCGTCCCCAAATCCAGCAAAAAAACTTCGATTTTCCGCTTCATCTGGCCGCCTCCTCTTTTTTAACCTCCAACTCATCCAGCGCGAGGGAGAAAGCGGGTAAAAATTCCGACAGGAAAATTTCCACCTCATCCAAATCCATTTTCTGCAGCGCGGCCAGGGTGGACGCCTTTGCCGGTACAAATTCCCGGTTGCCTGCTTTTTCCTCTTCCATGCATTTGATCAGCGCGCTCAGCCGGTCCGCCGCTTTGACCAGTTTGCGTGAATCCTCGTCCAGCCCGTCTCCGGACAGATAAGGCTCGATTTCTCCCCGCAAATCGCAGGGAAGAAGATTGGCAAGGCGCTCGCATGCCGCCCGCTCTACCTCCTTGTAAGAGCCCCGCAGCGCCGGATTATCGTATTTGACCGGGGTAGGCAGGTCGCCGGTGAGAATTTCAGAACAGTCATGATACAGCGCGTGCAGGACGATTTTTTCCAGCGAATAGCGGCGCCCCAAGCGCTTGTTTCCGATAACGGCCAGGATGTGGGCCAGCATGGCGGTCTCCAGACTGTGCTCACTCAGATTTTCCCAGCGGGTGTTGCGCATCAATCCCCATCGGTTGATGTATTTCATACGGAACAGCATGGCGTAAAAAGAACTGTGTTCCATCATTGTCCCCCTTTTCCTTGTGAATTTATCAAGAATCCTGCATAAATCCAGCCAAAATTTAGCACTATAAGAATGAATTGTGGTATAATAGAGAAAATAGACCCGTTTATTGTATCAAAGCGGCATAAACAGGCGTTCCTTCTATTGCCCCTGCCGCATTGTCGGGCCGGATGGCCTTCTATTGCTATGGTAGCCCAAACCGTGAGCGATTGCAAGGGCCAGACCCCGCTTCCCGGAAAAACATCGATGGAGTTGAGCACATGACCGCACAGAAAAGCCTGCACTGGAAAGCGTTTTTGCTGGCGCTGGGAATTTCCACCGCCGTTTTCCTGCCGTTTGTCATCTATAATGGCGGCTATTTTATTTTTATCGGCGATTTTAACGCCCAGCAGATTCCCTTTTACAAGCTGGTGCATCAGGCTGTCCGGGAGGGGAATTTCGGCTGGAGCTGGACCACCGATCTGGGCGCCAATTTCATCGCGTCTTACAGCTTTTACAACCTGACCAGCCCCTTTTTCTGGCTGACTATCCCCTTCCCAACCGATTGGGTGCCATTTTTAATGGCGCCTCTGCTCATTTTGAAAAATGCCTGTGCGGCTCTGACCTCCTACTTTTACCTGGCGCGCTTTGTCCGCCGGCGGGAATTTGCGGTTTTGGGTTCGCTTTTATATGCCTTTTCCGGCTTCATGTTTTACAACACCTTCTTTAACCATTTCCACGAAGTGGTGGTATTTTTCCCGCTTCTTTTGATCGGCATGGAAGAGCTGGTCCATAACAATCGCCGTGGCTTTTTCGCCGTGGCGGTAGCGCTCAACGCGGTGGTCAACTATTGGTTTTTCATTGGCAGCGCCGTGTTTTGCGTGCTTTATTTCGCTTTTCGCTGCACGGACCGCAGCTGGGGTGCAAGCTTTAAAAAATTCTGCTGGGTCGCTTTTGAGGCAATCTTGGGCATGGGTCTTTCCCTGTTTATTTTTCTGCCGGCGGTGTTGGGCATTCTGGGAAATCCCCGTACCACATCGGACAATCTGCTGTCCGGCTGGAATTTCTGGCTGTACTGGCATGAAGAACGGCTTCCGGCCATCATCGGCAGCTTCCTATTCCCGCCCCATGTGCCGTCCCGGCCAGTGATGTTCCCCAATCACGGGGCCAAATGGTCCAGCCTAACCGCGTGGCTGCCGCTGTTCGGCGCCTCCGGTATGATGGCCTATCTGCTGATGCCGCAGCGGTCCTGGCTGAAAAAAATGCTCGCTGCCTGCCTTTTGATCGCGGTGATCCCGGGGCTCAACAGCATTTTTA
>JBJEQT010000034.1:0-4383 GCA_051881895.1 Oscillospiraceae bacterium | reverse complement strand
AGAGCAGCTACAGCAGTTCACACTACTGTGGCTGTTAACTGTCTTATGAATACCGCCCTTCGCCGGGGCCTTTTTTCGGTGTACGAGCGGCAAGATGTTTTTCGGGGACTCTTCTCTTGACAGAGGAAATGCGGTGAAAAACAAAATTACGGAAAACTTTCATTTTCCTCTTGATTTTTTCCTTATCTGAGGCTATAATTTGTAAACGGTGCAGGAATTGCGTCTTTATGAATGATTTTTATAAAAACCGCAAAAAATCCTGCTTTTTCATCCCAAGCTTTTGGGAAGCGGCGAGCAAACCAGGAAAAAGTGTTTTGCGTTGACAGGAGGAAAAGTATCATGCGAGTTGAGACCGACCTGATTGGAACAAAAGAAATTGAAAAAGACGCTTATTATGGCCTGCAGACATTGCGTGCCTATGAGAATTTCAACATCACCGGGCGCCGGGCTCACCCGGAGTTTATCCGCTCTCTTGCTGCGGTGAAAAAGGCTGCGGCCATCACCAATTGTCAGACCGGCGAGCTGTCTGAAGAGAGAAAAGACGCCATTGTGCAGGCCTGCGATGAAATTCTGGCAGGGAAAATGCACGACGCCTTTATCACAGATTCCATTCAGGGCGGCGCAGGTACTTCTTTTAATATGAATGCAAACGAGGTCATTGCCAACCGGGCGATTGAAATCCTGGGAGGAAAAAAAGGCGATTATTCAATCGTGCATCCCAATGACCACGTCAATATGTCGCAGTCTACCAACGATGTCATCCCCACCGCGGGAAAAATCACTGCCATCAAGCTTTTGCAGGGGGCGAACTTCCAGCTGACCCGCTTGATCGGCGCACTGCGGAAAAAAGAAAAAGAATTTGACCATATTTTGAAAATGGGACGTACCCAGATGCAGGATGCGGTTCCGATTCGCCTGGGCCAGGAGTTCGGCGCTTACCGCGCTGTTGTCGAGCGGGATCTGGGCCGCATGACCCATATCACCGATGAGCTGATGTACGTCAACATGGGCGGTACTGCTATCGGCACCTGCATCAACGCGGACGAAAGCTATGTCAGCGCCATTGTGTCCAATTTGTCCACCGTTACCGGACTGGATCTGCGACAGGCCAAAAACCTGATCGACTCCACCCAGAATCTGGACTGTTTTGTCACCGCCTCGGCCACTATGAAAACCTGCGCGGTCAACCTGTCCAAGATTTCCAATGACCTTCGGATGATGTCCTCCGGTCCTCGTACCGGCTTCCATGAGATCAACCTGCCGCCCAAGCAGAATGGTTCTTCCATCATGCCCGGCAAGGTCAATCCGGTCATCCCCGAGGTAATGAGCCAGGTGGCGTTCAACATCATCGGCAATGACGTGACCATCACCATGGCGGCGGAAGCGGGACAACTGGAGCTTAATGCGTTTGAACCGGTTATTTTCTACAAATTGTTTGAGTCGATCACGACGCTCACCGGTGGCGTCCAGACCTTTACCGACAACTGTATCCGCGATATTACCGCCAACGAGGAACACTGCAAGAAGCTGGTGGATCACAGCGTTGGCATCATCACCGCCATCTGCCCGCGGGTAGGCTATTCGGTGGCGGCGGATATTGCCAAAACCGCGATCCGCACCGGCGCTTCGGTCAAGGATGTGTTGATCAGCCGCAATCTGCTGACCGAAGAGGAGATCAACAAGCTGCTGGACCCTTATGCGATGACCTGATTGAAAACATTGCGAATGAAAAAACACCGGAGATTTCTCCGGTGTTTTTTGTTGCGGTTTATCGGTCGAATCGATAAGAAAAAACGCATATTTCGTAATTTTCTTCGGGAAATATACCTATTGTATCAAATCCTGACGAAGAATAAATCTTTCGCAGCGCCGTATTTCCTGCCCAGCAATCCAGGTACAGATTTTTTTGGGCATCCCGGGCCAAATCGCAGGCAAAGCAAAGAAGTTCCCTGCCAAGCCCTTGGCCTTGACATTCAGGAAGCAATGCCAAGCGATACAGGTACCATTGCTCATCAGGACCGCTGCCGCCGGGCAGCCAGGGGGCTGATGGCAAGGGGCGAAGGGAAAAGGTGCCGACGAGTACAGATTTTTCTTTCGCGCTCCAGACCCAACCTTTCTGAATTTCCTCTTTTATTTGGGCAGGGTCCCAGGGATATTCCCACTGCATGGTTCCTTTTTGATGCAGCTGCACCGTCGCTTGATTCAGTAGTGCGGTAATAGAATCGGCATCCGGCAAACCGGCTTTTTGAATCGACAGGTCCATGATTTTCTCCTTTTATGAAAAAGGTTGATACGGAATAATTTTATGATACCATATTGGCAGAAACTATGGTATAATAACTTCACATTGCGGCGAAAAAATATGGATTGTGCAGTTAGAATCCCAAAAAGATTCATAAGATGCCGGGAATAGAACGGAGCGTCGGGCAATCGCCGGCGGCATGTACCGGCAATTCGCCTGCTCGGGAGGAAACAGATGGAGATTCGTGCCTATCAACCGGCGGATCTAGAAGAGATCTACCGCCTTTTTTACGATACCGTACATTCCGTTAACCGGGCAGATTATGCGCCGGCTCAATTGGATGCCTGGGCGCCTGCGCAGATGGATCGTTCCCGCTGGGCCGATTCTCTTTTTTCTCACACGACCTGGGTTGCTTGCGAAGGCGGCTGTATGATCGGTTTTGGCGATTTGGCGGAAGGCGGTTATCTGGATCGGCTGTATGTTCATAAAGATTTTGTCCGCAAAGGCGTCGCCTCCGCTTTGCTGAAGCGGCTGGAGGCGTCGGCGGCCGGTCAGGGCTGCTGCCGCGTTTATACAGAGGCTTCCATCACCGCCCGTCCGTTTTTTGAACATTGGGGCTACCGGGTGGTGAAGCGGCAGGAAAAACCGCTGCGCGGGCAGGTGTTTCTTAATTTTGTCATGGAAAAAATGCTATAAAGATGATTAACAAAGGAGGAAATCCCATGAAAAATCCAGTTGTGACCATTGAAATGGAAAACGGAAATAAAATGAAAGTGGAGTTATATCCGGAAATTGCGCCGAATACCGTAAAAAACTTTGTGTCTTTGGTGCGCAAAGGCTTTTATGATGGAGTGATTTTCCATCGCGTCATCCCCGGTTTCATGATCCAGGGGGGAGATCCCCAGGGCGTAGGCGTGGGAGGACCCGGATACAGCATCAAAGGTGAATTCTCGGCCAACGGTTTCCACAATCCGCTGAAGCACACCAAAGGCGTGATTTCGATGGCGCGCTCTTCCCGCCCGGACAGTGCCGGCAGCCAGTTCTTCATTATGGTAGATGATGCGCCCCATCTGGACGGAAGCTATGCGGCGTTTGGCAAGGTGATCGAGGGGATCGAAGAGGCAGAGCGTATTGTATCGGTCAGACGGAACCTGTCGGACAAACCGTTGGAGGATCAGCGGATGGCGAAAGTGACGGTTGAAACGTTCGGCGAGGAGATTGGAGAACCGGAGACCCTGTAAAAGCCGCGGGCACGGCCTCTGATTTTCAACAGATCAACAAAAAAGCCTGCATCGTACCCTTAAATGCAATAAATAAAGATGCAGGCATTGCGAAGGGCAAGAAAAAAGAGAGAAGTTTACACTCCTCTCTTTTTCTTGCCCTTTTTTATTTTTGCGGTGCGTTCGGCTCTTTCACTGCCCTTGCGTACAATTGCGGTAGAAATGGAAAGGATACTCTGATATTCAGGATAAAGGTATCGCATGGTGTTTGATGATTTTGAACAGAGGGTGGTTGTGAACTGCCTGAATGAAATGGGTAACATTCGCGGCGCAGACACAGAAATCCTAAACGAAGATTTCATGGATACCTAACTGCAAAGCGGCGGCGCAAAAAACATTCTTTTTGCCGCCATATCTTTCTGTATTAAAACAGTGCTAAACTCTGGGATTGGCAAGCGTTATTTCTTTTCATTTTGTGTGGCTTTTTCTTTTAAAATTGCCGGAATGGAAACACGATATATCAACAAAAGGTTTTGCAAAACGGTTTCTCTGTCTTGTGAAACCCGGTTTTTAATCCAATCAATCAGAATCCCTGCTGCTGCTTCTGTGTAAAATCGTGCAAGGAATTCTTCAAAGGACTCGTCTAGCGATATCCCCAGTTTATCTTCCCCATTTTTAATAGCGCCAAACAAGATACTATTGAAATCCGTATAAAAGAAACGCTTCAGCTGCTCATGTCCCATAGAATCGTAAGCGCAGTTGATGATGTGTTTGTTTTCCTCTACATAATCCATGACGAAGCGGAATGCTTCTTCTGTGTTCACAACCATATCAAATTGTTTTACGACTTCAATGGCCTCTTCTTCAAGCATCCATTTCAGCAGTGCATAGATATCCTCAAAATGATAATAAAATGTCTTT
>JBJEQT010000033.1:0-4387 GCA_051881895.1 Oscillospiraceae bacterium | reverse complement strand
ATTCTTCAATCAGCCGTAATTCCGCTTGCGATACCGTTTTGATTCCTTTTTTGTTCATGATGTCATACATGGCCGGTACGACAAACAGCGTCATCAGTGTCGCGTACAAAAGACCGCCGATGCAGACGATCGCCACCGGCTGCATCATCTGCGCGCCGGTTCCCATTCCCAAGGCCATAGTGGACAGGCCAAGGACAGTGGTCAGGGTAGTCATCAAAATCGGGCGCAGACGGGTGGAACCCGCTTCCACCAGCGCGTCGCGTTTGGAAACGCCCTGGGCGCGCAGCTGATTGACATAGTCGATCAGCACGATACCGTTATTCACGATGATACCGGCCAGCATAACAAATCCGATCATAGAGATAACGCTGACCTCCATGCCGCAGAACATCAATCCCAGCAAACCGCCGGTAAAGGCCAGCGGGATGGTGAACAGCACGATAAACGGCGATTTCAGCGACTGGAATTGGGCGACCATAATCAGATAGATAAAGGCCACTGCCATCAAAAGCATTTTCAACAGTTCCGTGATGGATTCCATAATGGTTTCGTTTTCGCCGGCAAATTCGATGGAAAAACCGGATGGGAGCGAATAATCAGCCAACGCTTTTTGAGCGTCCGCGGAAACCAGGCTGACGTTGTAGCCATCCTGAAGGGAAGCGGAAATCGTCAGATAGCGGCGCTGGGCGTTCCGCTGGATGGAGCTCAGAGACTGCGTGTCGGTAAAAGAGGCGATTTCCTTTAACAGGATCTGGGTTTCTTCTCCTTCGCTGTCTTTTACCGTAAACGCATAGTTTTCGATTTCGTCCCGGCTGGTTTTTGCTGCCGAACCGTCTATAATGACGACACTAATATCGCTGTTATCCAGGTTCAGGGCAGTGGAGGCCGTTTCGCTTTTCATAGCGGAGGCAATCTGCGTATACACCTGCGCAACTGTCAGGCCGTGTTCCATTGCCTTTTGCTTATCAACGGTGATGCGGAGCTCGGGCGTAGCGTCTCCGATGCCGTCATCCACCTCGGCGATCCCATCCACCTTTGACAAAATCGAGGCAATATCGCGGGCAGAAGACTGCAGCTGATCCAAATCATCTCCGTAAAGATTCACACTCACCCCGGAGCCGCTCATAGCGGTCATCATGGTGCTCATGTCGGAAGAGCCGGATACGGTAATTTCCCCCTCCAGATCCTCGCAAGCATCCTTGATTTGCCCGGCGAGTTTTCCAATGGAAACAGGGGCGTCTTCCTCCAACAGAATATACATGCTGACGCTGGTTACGTCTTCGGTTGATCCTCCCAGGCCCAGCATGCTGCTTGTGCCGCCGGAAAGCATGGCGCCGACCGTTTTTACGCCTTCCATCTCGCTGACCCGGTCGATGATTTCGTCAGAGACCCGGGCTGTTTGCTCCAGCGTGGCGTCTTCCGGCATTTGCAGCTCCAGGCTGATCTGGGCGCTGTCAACATTGGGCATGAAAGAAAATCCCCGGCTCATGGCCCAGATGAAACTGACCGCCAGCAAAGCCAGCGAACCGGACAGGACGACCCATTTTTTCCCCAGCGTCCACCGCAGGGCTTTTTCGTATCCTTTTTGCAGCTTATCGAACCATTTATGCTCTTTGGGATTGTTTTTTCGCAGGGTCCGCTGCGCCACAGCGGGAATCACTGTCAGCGATACAATCAGGCTGGCCAGCAAAGAGTAGGCGATGGTAAGCGCCATATCAGTAAACAGCTGACGGGTAATGCCCTCGACAAAAACGATAGGCAAAAACACGCAGACGGTGGTCAGGGTGGAAGAGGTGACCGCCGCAGCTACCTGCGACGCACCGGATACCGCCGCCTGGGTAGCGGAGTAACCCTTTCCCCGCAGCCGGTAGATATTTTCGATTACCACAACCGAGTTGTCTACCAGCATACCAACGCCGACCGCAAGACCCGACAGGGAGATCATGTTCAGCGTAACACCGGAGAAATACATCAGCACAATGGCAAAGATGACGCTGACCGGAATGGAAATGGCGATGATGAAAGTAGGTTTGATGTCTTTTAAGAAGAAAAACAGGATGATGACAGCCAGCACAGCGCCCAAAGCCAGATTTTCCAATACGGAATTGACGATCATATGGATGTAGTCGCCCTGGCTCATCAAAGAGGTAAAGTGGAGACCTTCGTATTCGTCTGAGAGCTGGTCAAAGCGCTTTTGCAGATTCTCGGTAACTTCGGCGGTGGCGTAGTTGGATTGTTTGCTGAAAGAAAGGATGATTCCATCGTTTTTTCCCATTTTCGCATAGGTTTCAGCGGCATTGTCCGAAAGAAAGATATCCGCCACATCCCGCAGGTAAACGGGATCCATTCCCTCGATTCCGGGATTGAACAGGAGCAGATTCTGCATTTTCCTCCAAATCGGAGATCTTGTCGCCAACCCGGACCAGGTAATCCACGCCGTTTTCGGTTATGTATCCGGCAGGCATCGAGAAATTCTGAGCAGTCAAAATCTGGGAGACCATGTTCATTGTCAGCGTGTCGCCCACATCGGTATTCTCCGCCTCGGCACGAGCGTCGTCCAGCTGCTGCTGGGCAGAGTCCAAAGAAGTCTCGCCTACCAGGATTTTGACCAGCGCGTTATAAATCTCCCATTCCGCACCGGCCTTTTTTTCGTTCATCTGGTCAACCGCTTCTTCCAGGGAAATCTTGCCCTGCGCCAGTTCATCTTGGGTATCTTCCAGATATTCGATGGTGTCCTCTATCTCGGAGATGCTTTTATCCAACGCTACGGCCGCAGTACGCACAGATTGGCGGTCCAGTCCCATCTCCTCCAAGGAGGCGTCGATTTGCTCCAGCGCGATTTTTACCTGATGATATTCCAAGCTGGAGGTGATTTGGGCGATGGCCGCGTCTTTTTCTTCCTGGGTCAGGTCATCCCGAGCCTCAATCGCTGCGATCTGTGCGTCAAAAGCGGCCTCCGCCGCCTCCAGCTGGTCCAAAGCGGCAATGAGCTGATCCATTTCCTGTTTCTGTTTTTTTAGCTTGGGCAACTGTTCATCCGCCTGTTCCAGCGCCATAGAGATGGCCATATCGGCGGTGTCCAGCTGCGCTTTGCCGGAATAGATTTCGCTTTCCGCCTTGCCCATTTCCTCACGCAGCGTTTCGTGGCCACTTTGCAGCTGCTGCTTACCGTTTTCCAGTTCTGATTTTGCGTCAGACAATTCCGCGTCGGCTTTATCAAATTTATCTCCCAGCGCGGCCTGCATTTTTTCATTGACCGCGTCGATTTTTTCCTGGGAAAGCAGAACGTTTATCTGCTTTTCAACCATGCCGCTGGTCGAAATACTGGCAACGCCGGATACCCCTTCCAGCTTGTTCATCAATGTATCGTTTAAAAAGCTGGTCAGCTCGATGGTATCCGCTCCGTCCAAATCGACAGCTGCGACCATGATCGGGAGAATATTCGGGTTGATTTTCATTAGATAAGGGGTTCCGATCGTTTCGGGCCAAGCTCCTTCTATCATGGAAATTTTTTCCCGGATATCCACGGAAATGGCATCCATATTGGCGTCATCGTTAAATTCCAAAAAAATCATGGAATAGTTTTCGCCGGACCGGGAAGTCACTGTGTTGATATTCTCCAATGTTGCCATAGACTGTTCCAATGGCTTGGTGACAACGGACTCCACCTCTTCAGGGGAAGCGCCGGGATAGGTGGTCATCAGCACCGCCATGGGGAAGTCCATGTTTGGTAAAAGATCAGGCGTCATGCTGGTAAAAGATACAACCCCTAAAATCAAAACCAGAACGACCGCCACAAAAACGGTCATTGGTTTTTTGACACTGAATTTGGCTAGCATGCGGATTCCTCCTGTTTCGGGTCCATCCCGCGCCGCAGGATAGCGATTTTATTTTGAAAACTTTCGGCGATTTCTGCTCTGCGCTCCGGTTCGGCAAACAGCTCCACCACGGACGATTTCAGCAGACTGATTAAAATATCGGCACAGTCGGATGCATCTTCTTTTTTCCGAAGATCCCACAAAGAAAGATCCAGATGTGTGATAAGTCTGTCGAGCTTTTCCTGACATGGCAGAAGCGGAAAGCGGGTGACACCATTTTCTCTGATTTTCATGCCGCTGAGCAGATTGTGGTACAGCAAGCACAAATCGGTTTGACTGGAAACACGGCAGAGAAGAGCGAAAATATCCTGCACCAGCGCGAAAGGGTTTCCATTGTGACGGATAAGGCTGTCTTTCGCAATTTCCTCCATTTTTTGTATCATATCACCCAGAATCATCCGGATCATATCGTCTTTATCAGAGAAATACTGATAAAAGCTGCCCCGTGGAATTTCCGCTTTTTGAATAATTTGGTTGATGGAAATCTCTTCATACGGAACACGAAGAAG
>JBJEQT010000032.1:0-4408 GCA_051881895.1 Oscillospiraceae bacterium | reverse complement strand
TGGAGAGGTGTCCGAGCGGTTTAAGGAGCTGGTCTTGAAAACCAGTGACTCGAAAGAGCCAAGGGTTCGAATCCCTTCCTCTCCGCCATTTTCCATCCAGACAGACAATCAAATCATCGTTTTGGTTACCGATTCGGAGATGTACTCAAGTTGGTGACGAGGCGCCCCTGCTAAGGGCGTAGGCTGGGAAACTGGCGCGAGAGTTCGAGTCTCTCCATCTCCGCCAAAAGGCTTACAAATCGCTTATAAATGCGGTTTGTAAGCCTTTTATTTTTGCGTGCCAGAACGATAAAAAGCTTTCGGAATTGGCCAAACGTTGTTTGACTGTTCCGGTTTCCCGGTCAATAGAAATCCGCAGAGATGATCTCTGCGGATTTCTGTTTTTGCAAAAAGCATTTGTCGGCCGCTTTCAAATCGCTGTTTCTGTTTGGACCTATCGTTTTTTTCAAAAGTGATGTATTCGGATACCGCAAAAAGCGGTATCCGGCGTTGCTGCGATTGTTACAGCACCGTATTGCAGCACGCAAAATCGTTATCAACGTAGTTGGCGATGAAGCGAGCTTTTAAATTGCGCGCATTGCAGATGGAATTTGTCGTGCCAGAGACATCCAGACTTTCCGGGAGGACAAATTTGATGCAGCGGACAGCCACATTCTGGCAGGTACTTCTTGTATGCGCCGGGATTAATACGGTTTTCATGCCGCGCTTATATTCAAGGCCATGGTCATCCACTTCGGTCAGAATAACTGCCAATGCCACCCGTCTGTTGGGGCAGACGTTTTGTAGGGTAACGCTCAATTGAACGATTCGGCCAAGGGACTCCATCCCGAGGCTGCCAGCGTCAAATTCCAGCGTGTCTTCACATCCGTCAACCGTAAGGGCAACCGGATCCGGACAAATTTCCGGCAGAACGACAATGTCGCAATCCACATCCAGCACGGGGGACGGGAAATTTACAATATTGCCTTCCGCGTCATCGTAGGAAACGGACTCGTTTACCTCGATGGAACCGGAACATGGGCCAATATGCTGGACCGTAAACTCCAGAACCGCGCCCTCGCTCTGGGTTACACCCAGCTCGTCAATTTTCCACTGTACGGTATTTGCGTCCAGCAGACTGGCGGTGCCTTTGGTTGGCATGGCAACAGAGGTGATTTTGAAACAAGGAGATACTGTATCCGTAATCACGACGTCGGTTGCGCCGGGGTTGGAGATGTTTCTGGCCAAATCCTTAAAAAGATCCTCTAATTCTGCGTCATCCGGCGTAATCGCCACATAAGCGGATGCGGGCTTGGATGCCCAATCTTCCAAAGCGGCGGCGTCTACTCCTCCGCTTCCGGACAGCCCAATGGCATAGATGACGACGCCCGCCGCTCTGGCTGCGGCAGCAATCGGACTGGGATTGGGGCCGGCGGTGGTCTGGCCGTCGGTGAACATCACCATCACACGGGCGTTGGTGGAGGGGTCTGCCAGCAGATCGGAGGCTTTGATAAAAGCGTCTGCATGGTTTGTTCTGCCGCCGGCGCTCAGGGCGTCTACTGCCGCTTTCAAATCAGCGACCGAAGTGATCAGTTGGGTGTCCTGTGTCGCTGTATCTGAAAAGCTGACAATAGCGATACGGCTTCCGGACCCAATCTGCCCGTCCTGGGTGCCGTCCGTCGCTTCGTCGATAATGTCGATAAACGCTTTGGCTCCATTTTTCAGATTTGCCAGCGCGCTTCCCGCCATGCTGCCCGAGCGGTCGAGGATCAGCACGATGTCGGTGGGATTTGTTACAATATCGGGAGCTGCCGTTAAAGACAGTTTTACTTGAAAAGAACCGCCGCAGTCAATGCGTGCTGCGCTTAGCTCTTTGTTTGAATTGGTAATTCCCATAAGGTCATTCCTCTCTGAGTCCCATTTTTCCGTAGGGGCTCATACCATACTATGTCGAATGGAGGCTAAAGGATACTGGCACCTTTGCCTTTTGGAGAGGGAATGGCTGACTTGATTTTTGCAAAACCGCATGGCAGTTTTTACTTTTAGACAGCGGGAAGAAGGAAATTTTAAAGGAAGATTGGAAAGAAAACAAAAAAATCCGCCAAAATGCTTCTTGGCGGATTTTTTATATGGTTTTGCCGATTGGTTTTACTTGGTTCGCAGAATCCGGGTTGCGTTGAGTACCGCAAGGATGGAAACGCCGACATCGGCAAACACAGCCATCCACATAGCAGCCAGGCCGCAGGCGCCTAAAATGAGGACGATTCCTTTGATGCCCAAAGCAAAGACAATATTGAATCTGGCGATGGACATCGTGCGTTTCGCGAGTTTTATCGCTTGAGGAAGATCGCTGAGCTTATCGGATACCAAAACGACATCGGCCGCTTCGATGGCCGCGTCGGTACCGAGCCCCATGGCTATGCCGACGTCGGCCATCGCCAAAACCGGCGCATCGTTCATGCCGTCGCCCACAAAAACGGTGGAGCCGCTTTGCTTTATGGTTTCCAGATGGGAAACCTTGTCGGCGGGCAGAAGTTCGGCCCAGACCCGATCCGCCCCACTTTCCGCGCGAATTTCTTCGGCGGTATGGGCGTTATCGCCGGTGAGGATCACGGTTTGCTCCACCCCCAGCTTTTTCAGTTGGGCCAGGGTTTCTTTTGCGTCAGGACGAAGCGTATCGGCCACTGTCAAATAACCCAGGACCTCCCCGTTTTTCGCCAGATAGATATTGGCTTGGGGCAGGCCGGAGGTGTCCATTCCGAATTTCGCCAGCAGCCGCTCTCCGCCGCACAAATACTGGCTTTCGTCCATTTGGTAAACAACTCCCATGCCCGGCAGCTCCTGATACGACGTTACGGCGGAAGTGTCCACCGGACCGTGGCGGGTTACGACCGCCTGTGCCATCGGATGGGAAGAAAAGCTTTCGCCTACGGCGCTCAGCCGCAGCAATTCTTCGGCGGAAAGAGATTTGTCCAACGGGACAATATCGACGACAGATAATTTTCCGGTGGTCAGCGTACCGGTTTTGTCAAATACGGCATTGCGGGTTTTGGCCAGCGCTTCCAGCGATTTGGAACCTTTGACCAGTACGCCGCGGCGGCTGCCTGCGCCGATTCCGGCGAAGAAAGACAGGGGAATCGAGATGACCAGTGCGCAGGGACAGGAGGCCACCAGAAATACCAACGCTCGGCTCAGCCACATGGAGACGGGGCCCATGCCCAAGACCGGCGGCAGAAAGGTCAGAAGAACAGCGGCAAGGATGATGCAGGGCGTATAAATTCTGGAAAATTTGGAGATCAGCTTTTCCGTATTTCCCTTTTTGGCAGAAGATTCCTGCACCAACTGGATAATACGGGAGGCGGCGGAATCGGAAAACGTGTTGGTGGTACGGCAATGAAGGGCGCCGTCCCGATTCACCATACCGGACAAAAGCTCATCGCCGCAAGCGACCTGCCGCGGAAGGCTTTCCCCGGTGAGAACCGCAGTATCTACCATGCTTTCTCCGGATTCAACAACAGCGTCCAGCGGGACACGCTCGCCGGGCCGTATCAGGATTTGAGATCCGACGGGGATGGAGTTTGCCGCGGTTGGGGCATAACTTCCGTTTTCCTGCAAAAGATTTGCTGTTTCTGGCCGGATTTTGGTCAAAGCAGCAATGCTTTTTTTGGAGCGGGCGACGGCGATGCTTTCCAGCTGGTTGCCGAGCCGGAAGAGAATGGTGACCAGAGCGCCTTCCCAAAATTCACCCAACGCCATGGCGGCGACAACGGCGATCAGCAGCAAGGCGGTTTCATCCAGCCGTACTCGGATTATGTTTTTTACACCGGCCCAAAACAGAGGAAGACCGGCAATCACGGCAGCTGCCGCCAGCATCAGGTTGGAAGCAAGTTCCGGGACAGGCAAAAAGCTGAGACCCGCCAATACCGCGGAGGCAATAATCGCAATCCAAGCGCTTTTGCCCTCGGCGTGGTCGTGATCGTGACCGCACCCACACCCACACCCCTCATCAGCGCAGCTGTCAAGGCTGATGTCGTGATCCAGCCCGCAGGCACAGCTTTGGCGGGCATGGCCGCATCCACATTCGCAACCGTGTTCGTGTTCATGCTCATGTTCATGCTCATGTTCATGCTCATGCTCGTGATTGTGCTCGTGCTCGTGATTGGGGCAAGCTTCTGTTTTTTGTTCCTGGTGTTCCTGTCCGCAGCAGGCGCAGGTATGTTTGGGGTCAACCATCGTTTCTCTCTCCTTTCGTGTGCCGGATGTGCTCCAATCCCATGGAAATGATGGCATCGACGTGATCGTCGTCTAACGTATAAAAAATATTTTTGCCGTCCCGCCGGGTTTTCACCAACCGGCTGGCCCTTAACAGCCGAAGCTGATGGCTGACTGCCGATTGACTGGCTCCCAGAAGCTCTGCGATGTCATACAC